>CBEVTG010000551.1:0-1504 GCA_965552745.1 uncultured bacterium | reverse complement strand
ATGTCATTGAGTTGGGCTACGCCGATCCGGACCGGCTGGGCGTGGGCGGATACTCTTATGGGGGCATACTCACCAACTACCTGATTACCAAGACGGGACGCTTCAAGGGTGCCACAAGCGGGGCCGGTTCGGCTCTGTACGTGGCCAGCTACGGCCACGACCAGTACCAGCAGTGGTACGAGTCGGAGATCGGATTGCCCTGGGAGAACCGAGAGCTGTGGGAACGCCTCTCCCCGTTTAACTACATCCAGGACGTAACCACACCGACATTGTTCGTATGCGGAGAGAAAGACTGGAACGTTCCGGTTCAGAACTCGGAGCAACTCTACCAGGCGCTACGGCGACTGGGAATCGAGACTCGCCTGATCGTGTATCCGGGCGAGCACCATGGCGGCTGGGCTTACCGGAACACCAAGCACGTCCAGGAGCAATATCTGGCCTGGTACGACAAGTATGTGAAGGGCGATCAATCCGGCCGCCCGGTTGCCAGCAAAGCCGACTAGTTTTCGGAGGAGGCTCCGCTCCCGGCCGGACGCACTCCCCTCGATCTGACCTGATTCACGTAGGCCGGGTCAAATACCTTGTGCGGCTGTTGGTCGTAGCAGAATAACGCAATCATTCTCGGGCGGTCGCCCTGGATCTTTCGCACCCGGTGGAGAGACAGATCTCCCTTGAAGAGACTCAACGTGCCAGCCTCCACGGACGGACGTTCAGTTTGCGTCGATGTGCCCTTCATCACCTCAGCCACGTCCCTGTAATTCTCATCCTGAAGGCTTCTGATGTAGGGAGCGTACTCGAACTCCCCTCCTGCTTCAGGTTCCTGAAGCAGAAGAGAGAAAACCGCATCGTTGCCGTCGAAATGCCAGCCGTTGGCATCTCCTTCCCTGCCGACCTGGACGCTCAGCGAGAGGTACGGACAGGAGGTCTGATAGAGCGTGTTATATCCCAGCACCTGGCGGACAAACTCCGTGAGCTCTTTCGAGGTGTAAAGCTTTCGAATCAGACTCTCACGGGGGATCTGATCGTTCATGATCTGGTCATAGCTGCAGCGGTGCGTGATTGATCGGGGATGATCCTCCGGATATTCATGGCCGTCCGGGTCGTAGGCAACCCGATCTTTCTGATAGTAGAACGCGTCCGAAGACAAGGCCTCGACTTCTCTGATCATCTCCCGCCTAGCCGCGGGATGAATGAAATCATGAAGCGTACACAGCGCCTTCTCATCGAGATCAGCTCTACACCTTCTGATCAGCCGTTCTCCCTCTGTAGAACCCAACGAGTTGATTGGGTGGCGATCCAGGTTCACGAGATCTTTCATGGTCTCAGCTTTCTGCGATTCCCCGGGCACAACGGCTGCTCCGGAGCGCCAGCGAATCAGCGCTCATGCTATTCCAGGCTGAACGTGAAGATGGCGCTACCGGCTGCGATGGTGACCTGCTGCTCGCCCTGCGCAAGATAGGTGATGGGCGCTGCGTGCACCATCCCACCGAGATTCATCCCCCAG
>CBEVTG010000550.1:0-1539 GCA_965552745.1 uncultured bacterium | reverse complement strand
AGCCTTTGCGCCCGGGCCACCGAACTCACCGACGCCCTGTCGCAGAGCGCCGCAGTTTCCCCCTAGATCTGAAAACCCATCCCCTGACGGAAACGTGCGCCGGGCCACGTGTATACTCGATGCATCGTGGAGATTTTCATCAGTGGAGTGGCCGGGCTCATCGGCCGCGGACTTGCGAGGTTGTACCTGGAGCGCGGAGACCGGGTGACGGGAGTGGACGCAGCCTCAACGGCGCGCCGGCGCCTCACGCCGGAGTTCACGGACCACCCGCGCTTCCGCCTGCTGGTTGAAGATCTTCTCACCGATGGAGAGTGGCAGAGCGCCTGCGCCGCGGCGGACCGCGTCCTTCACCTGGCGGCCAACTCCGACATCCGGCGCTCGTTCGACTCACCGGATCTCGATCTTCGCCACGGTTTCATGACGACCCAGCGGGTCCTCGAAGCCATGAGGGCCGGCTCCGCCCGCCGCATCGGTTTCGCGTCCTCCTCGGCGGTCTATGGAGAGGCGGAGAAGCTGCCGACTCCGGAAGACTACGGCCCGCTTCTGCCGGTTTCGCTCTACGGTGCCGCCAAGCTCGCTTCGGAAGGACTCATCAGCGCCTACTGTCACGGCTACGGGTTCGCAGCCTGCCTCTTCAGGCCCGCCAACATCGTCGGCGGTGAAGCGACGCACGGCGTGGTGTTCGATTTCGTTCACGCGCTGCGACGCGATGCCCGCCGGCTCAGGATTCTGGGTGACGGCCGGCAGAGCAAGCCGTACCTGCACGCCAGCGAATGTGCCGCGGCCATGGCGTACAGCCTCGAGCGTACCGAGCGGGGGATCGAGGCATACAACCTCAGCCCTCCCGACGCGCTCGACGTGCGGGAGATTGCCGGAATCGTCTGCCGGGTGCTCGATCTCGATGGGGTGTCCTACGAGTTCACCGGAGGGGAGCGCGGTTGGCCGGGTGATGTACCCGTGGTCAGGCTGGACCCCGGCCGCCTGGTTGCTCTCGGCTGGGAATCGCACCTGACCAGCCGTCAGGCGGTGGAGCGTGCCGCCAATGAGCTGACCATGGTTTCTGCCGCTGGATCGGTCCGGGCAGAGCGTGCCCCCTCCACCCGAACCGCTTGACACCCGGCAGGCCCTGAGATATAACCCGCTAAGAAATCAGGTACTTGAAGCGCCCTGGGGGGTATGTCATCAGGTCTTCGAAACAGGTGCCCTGTGGACCCTGTCACTCGCTCATATCCGCATTTCTGGCAACGACCTGTTTTTGCGGCTCCACGCATGGAGCGGTATTCGGATACCTGTGTGAACGCCGGAATCGACAAGTCCGTTACCCTGAGGTCACGAACCGTGACACAGATGGTTTTCTGGAGGTGATCCATGCGAAGGCTTGGTAGGTTGTCAAGGCTCCTGGCAGTGCTGGCCGCATTGAGCCTGCCCGTGGCCTCGTTTGCCCCCGCCCTGGCGGCGGAGGGTGATGCAGTGGCGGATCGATCGCTGGAGGGAAAGATCCTCAGCGACGACGGACAGGCGATCCAGGGGGCCAAGGTA
>CBEVTG010000549.1:0-1540 GCA_965552745.1 uncultured bacterium | reverse complement strand
CGGCGCTCTTGTTATTGCGTCTCATTCTCAATAGAACCCTAATAGCGTATCACACTCGCCCGAGGCGTGGTCAACCGGTCGGAGGCCGGTCCGACAGAACTTCGGGTCGGGAAAATCTTTAGAAACTCGGTGGTTTAGAAATCCATGCGAAAGAGGATCTCGCGCGCCTGGAGGCCCGGTTCCGAGGTCAACTGAGAGAGTGCCTCGAGCCGTGCCAGGAGGCGCTTGAGGGAGCCGATCGAGCGGGCCAGATCGCCGCTCAGGAGGCTCTCAACGAGTCCCCTCTCCTTCGGGTAATACTCCAGCTTCAGCGGCCGGTCGGCCTCGATTTCCGCCAGCTGGCGAACCTCCTCGAGCGCCGTATCGAACCCTCCGAGCACGTCCACCAGCCCGAAATCCTTGGCCTGGGTCCCGGTCCAGACCCTGCCTTCGGCCGCCTCCCTGACCTGCTCCACGTCCAGCCCCCGGTTCTCGGACACATGCGCCAGGAACTTCTCGTAAACCGCCTCCATCTCGGAGCGGATGAGCTGCCGCTGCTGAGGGCTGAAGGAGCGGTAATCCGAGAACAGATCGGCATTCTTTCCCCGTGTGATGATCTCGCGGTGTACCCCGAGCCATTCGTAGAGGCCCCGAAGGTTGAATTTGCCGGCCACCACACCGATCGATCCTGTGATTGTACCGGCGCGCGCCACCACCCGGCTGGCGGGGGCGGAGATCCAGTATCCGCCGCTGGCCGCCACGTCCGACATCGAGACCACGACCGGTTTCTTTTCGCGCGTGAGGGCAATCTCGTGGCCGATGAGGTCACTGGCGGTGACGGATCCGCCCGGGCTGTCGACGCGCAGCACGACCGCCTTCACGTCATCATCCTTCCTCAGCTGGCCGAGTATTTCAGCCATGGTGTCGGATCCCAGCGTCGCGCCTTCGGTGGGTCCCCCGCGACTGTGCCCGGGCATGATATCGCCCGTGGCGTACACCACAGCCACGCGGGTGCCGCGGGTCGAGGGGCGCAGGTTGTCCTCGTATTCCGTATGAGAATATGGCTTGAGATCAGTCTCGAGACGTTCCTCGAGGGCCGCCAGCACTTCATCTTCATAGAGCACCGCGTCGGCCAGCCCCGCTTCCACCGCCTTGGCCGCCCGGTAGATGGCCTGATCGATGATGGCTTCGACGCGCGCGGGTTCGAGTGTCCGTGCCTCTGCGATGGTGTCGCGCATCCTGGCGTGCAGCTGATCCAGCAACGAATCGATGACCTCGCGCTGAGCCGGCGACATGTCGGTGCGTGTGAAAATGTCCGCGAACGACTTATATCGGCCAACGGCCACGAAATCCGGAACGATGTGCAACTTGTCCAGCGTGCCTCTGAGGAACGGCACATCAGCCATGGCGCCGCGCAGATACAACAGCCCCTCGGGTACCAGATAGATCTGGTCGCATGCTGATGCGACGTAGTAGTCGAGAGTGCTGCCCATCTCCATCAGCGCCACCACCGGCTTTCCGGTCTCCCGGAAATGCAGGATCTGATCCCGCAGGTCATCGG
>CBEVTG010000548.1:0-1555 GCA_965552745.1 uncultured bacterium | reverse complement strand
CGGGAAAGAGGGCCGCTTTCGCCCTGTTCTACGCGCCGCTTCATTTCCGCCTGGTGCGGGAGATAATCCGGGTCCTGGGCGCCGGGTCGGGCTCCAGACGCCTCCTCGATCTGGGCTGCGGCACAGGGGCGGCCGGCGCCGCCTGGGCGCTCGAATCGGGTGCGGCCTGCCGGCTCGAAGGCGTGGATCGCAACAGCTGGGCCGCGCGGGAGGCGCGCTGGAACTACCGTGCCCTGGGAGTGCGAGGACGCTCAGCGCGCGGCGATCTTCTGTGCACCACACTGCCGGGTCAGGGCGCCGGGATCCTGGCCGCGTTCACGATCAACGAGCTGCCACATGAGGACCGATCGCGTTTTCTCAAGAAGCTGCTTGCCGCTGGTCGCCGGGGGGCACGTGTGCTGATCGTCGAGCCGATCGCCGGAAGGATCACGCCCTGGTGGGGGGAGTGGTGTGCCGCGTTTCGCGCCGCCGGCGGCAGGCAGGATGTCTGGAAGTTCCGCGTCGAGCTGCCCGAGCTGCTGGCGCGCCTCGATCGCGCGGCCGGTCTCGATCACCGGGAGCTGGCGGGACGCTCTCTCTGGCTGTCTGAAGACTGACGCGGTCCGCGGCCGCTGGCCCCCTCCTCCAGCACTCTGCGCAGGATCCGCCCGGTGCGCGACCCATCGATCCGGGCCACCTCTTCCGGAGTGCCCTGGGCCACGATGCGCCCCCCCTCGCTTCCCCCCTCGGGTCCGAGATCAATAATGATGTCCGCGGACTTGATCACATCGAGATGATGCTCGATGACGATCACGGTGTTTCCGGCATCCACCAGCTTTTGAAGGACGGCCAGAAGTCTGCGAACATCCTCGAAGTGCAGGCCCGTGGTCGGCTCATCAAGCAGGTAAACTGTTCGGCCGGTATCCCGGCGGCTGAGCTCGCGTGACAACTTGACGCGCTGTGCCTCGCCGCCGGAGAGGGTGACGGCGGACTGTCCCAGGCGCACGTAGCCGAGACCGACCGTCTGAAGGGTCTCCAGCTTGCGGCGCACGGCAGGGACGGCTGAAAAGAACTTCAGCGCCTGGTCGACTGACAGATCGAGAACCTCGGCGATCGATTTCCCCTTATAACGCACCTCCAGCGTGTCGCGGTTGTAGCGCTGGCCACCGCACTCCTCGCAGGTGACGAAGACATCCGGAAGGAAATGCATCTCGATGCGCCGCGTGCCCTCTCCCTGGCAGGCTTCGCAGCGACCGCCTTTGACGTTGAAAGAGAAGCGACCGGCTCCGTAACCGCGCGCACGCGCTTCCGGGACGCGGGCGAACAGGTCGCGGATGGGAGCGAACAGAGCCGTGTAGGTGGCAGGATTGGAGCGCGGCGTGCGGCCGATTGGAGACTGATCGAGGGCGATCACCTTGTCGACGCCCTCGGCTCCCTGCAGATCGCGGTGTTTCCCGGGCTCGACCGAGGAGTTGTACAGGCGTTTCATGAGACTCGGGTGCAGAATCTCGTTCACCAGCGTGCTCTTGCCGCTTCCCGATACACCGGTCACGGCGATGAAGGTCCCCAGCGGAAA
>CBEVTG010000547.1:0-1565 GCA_965552745.1 uncultured bacterium | reverse complement strand
ATGGCGGTCGCGGCGGCGGCCGAGTCGGTCACCGGTTCATCGTAGGCACCTGTGCGCAGCGCACCCACTGCATCTGCCCCGGAAAGCAACGTGGATCCCTCCAGCAGCAGCTCGGAGATGCTCAGCGCTCCCCAGCCGAACCCGTCACCCACGCACAGAATCAGGGCCCGCCGGAGTGGAGGCTCTGCCAGAGTGCTTGCGGCCGGGCCCCAGGGTAAAAGCAGGAGAGAGACCGCGGCGCACAGGGGCGGGATACGGCGGCCGAGCGCTCGGAGCCTCGGGCGGCCCCCGCGGCAGGTGATCCGGCTGCGGTCGGACGTCAGATCAAGCCTCGGCGGCAGGAGTTCCGATCGACGCGAGGACGAACTGTTGCAGCCGGCGGCGATCTTCGAATTGAAGGTTCAGGAAGAACAGAGCAATCAGGAAACCGTCCTCCCCGCTCTCGCTGAGTGTTCCCTTATCCGAGCGCAGCACCACCGCATCCAGCAGGATGGGAGGGTTTGATTCTTCCGAGGGGAAAGTGATGCGGATGCGGACCTGGCTCTTGAGTGGAATTGACTCGCCGGTCCTGCAGAACGCTCCCCCCGCGCTGATATCGATCGTCTCCAGCGCGAACTTCGGCGTCGTGCCGTCGGGTTCCACAACCTGCAGGGTGAGGCTTGCAGGCACGCGAGGATCGATCCGTCGCTCCGACATGGGGCGCATCCTAGCACAGGGTCACGAGCGGCTCAATTGCTCGCAATGCGGGGAGGAACGCTGGTGTGTCGCCGTGTGCGCGGACGCGGACAAGAGAGGTTATCGCGTGGAGGATTCCGAGGCGATGTGGCCGAACACGAACTCCTGCAGCTGGTGTCGATCTTCAAAGCTGAGGTTCAGGAAGTAAAGCGCCACCACGAAACCCTCTCGTCCTGGCTTTTCGGAGTCGACGCGCAGAACGATGGCGTCCGTCACGATAGGTTTGACATCTTCTCCGGAGGGCAGGTCGATCCTCACCCGGATCTGGCTGCGAAGGGAAACATGCTCCGGTACGTGACAGGAGGCACCCCCTCCGCTGATGTTGATGGTGTCCATTGCAACCCGCGGCGAACGGCCATCCGGCCCGAGGAGCTGGATGGAGATCTTCACGTGCGCCCGCAGATCTACACGAGTGTCTGACACGGCGGGCATGCTAGCACAGCGAAATAAAGGCGTTCAATTTATCACCCGCGGGTGGTGGCCGCTTCGGGGTCGGCTGGAGGCCTGGGGCGTTCTGGTAAAAACGTTAAAAGTTCTCCACCCCATTGCTGTTCATTAGTCACTTTAATTCAATGAGATACGGGTCATTTTTAAGCGATAGAGCCCGTATTTGAGCTTCTCGATAGTGGAATGGGAGGTTGCTTCTGAGGACATGCTGGAGGTTTCTGGAACCATATGTGAATAGTTCAGAAAAACGTTTCTATTTTTCATTTATAGGTTGATCTGTTTGCTCGGTCTTTGCTAAACTGCTGACTAATTTAGCATTTCAGTCCAGATTGTCGTTGCCGGCTAGGGGGCATGTCGTATTTTTATTCTCCCCAAGGGGGTGG
>CBEVTG010000546.1:0-1575 GCA_965552745.1 uncultured bacterium | reverse complement strand
CCTCTTCCGGTTCCGCCGCTCCGTCGAACTCACCCCTGGCAATGCCCTCCTGCACAACAATCTGGCCGTTGCTTACGAAAGCGTGGGAGACTACCGCAAGGCCGACCGCGAGTACCAGCGAGCCCTGGAGCTCAAACCCAAGAATGAGCGCATTCGCGCCAACTACTCCTCGTTCCAGACTTTCTACGGCGATCTTCTCGACGCCAGCCAGGAGGCGGAACCTGAAGCCTCCGCATCAGACACGGACTCCCTCTAGAAGCGGCCGCTCAGCGCTGTTACTGGCCCTGCTGCTGGTGGGCCCGGGCCTGGCTCACGCAAAGGATGTCATCACCGTGCCGGTGCGCATCCCGGTTGCCGAGAAGCTCGACATGCGCGGCGTACGGCGCGTGCTCGTGGCATCCTTCATCCAGAGCGAGCATCCGGCCATCAGCCTGAAGACCGAGATGATCAAGATTCTCAGGAGCGGACTCCGCAAGAACACCTCGCTGGAGATCATCAATGCGGATCCCCCCGAGCTGCCCGCGCAGAGCCTCGATATTCTGCTCAAGAACTCATCGTTCTGGCGCTCCATCGCCGAACGCTATGAGGCTGATCTGGTGATCTCAGGAATCATCAAGTTTGATTCGTTCGATCGGTCCGGCTACGTGCAGGAGGATTACATCGCTCCGACCACGGGAGAGCGTCACCGCAGAACGCGCTTCGCGCAGCGCGAGGGTTTCACGCTCGAGCTGGATCTGTATTTTTTCCGAGGCACCACCGGTGAGCTGATTTACGAGGATTATTTCGCGGAGGATTCGATCCAGGAGGGCAACGCCGCCGATCACCTGAGCATCTTCTTCGGCCTCACCCAGAGGCTGCAGCCCGAGTTCCTGGGGATCGTCTCACCCCGGCTCCGCGAGGAGCAGCGCTTCCTGTTCACCGAGTAAACACCGGGCGGATGCGCCAGCCACGCACATTCATGAACCACACCATCACTCCTGCACATCTCCGCCACCGCGCTCCACTGACCGCACGGCCCCGGTTCAGCCTGATCCTGCGAGCGCTGCTTTTTTCCGTCCTTGCGGCCCTGGTGTTCGCCGCACCGGCCCGCGCCCAGTTCGGAAAGAACAAGATCACCTACCAGAACTTCGACTGGCACGTCTACAGGGCGCCCCACTTCGACGTTTACTACTACCCCGAAGAGGAGGCGTTCCTGGAACAGATGGTCTCCTACGCGGAGAGTGCTTATCTCGAGCTCAGCCAGGCCCTGCAGCACGAGGTCCAGTTCCGCATACCGCTCATCTATTACAAGACCCACAGGGAGTTCGAGCAGACCAACATCACCATGTCGTTTATCCCCGAGGCGGTAGGGGCCTTCGCGGAGTCGCTCCGAAAGCGCATGGTGCTTCCCATCGATCTGCCGCGGGATGATCTGTATGAGCTCCTCAAGCACGAGCTGGTTCACATCTTCGAGTACAGCATTCTGTTTCAGGACAACCTCGGCAGGGAGGTGCGCAGCCGTCCGCCCCTGTGGCTCATGGAAGGCCTGGCGAGCTTCATGGCCGAGGACGGCGCGGTCGATACCCTGATCGAGCG
>CBEVTG010000545.1:0-1585 GCA_965552745.1 uncultured bacterium | reverse complement strand
CCGAAGGACTGCGATTCAGCGAAGTTCGCTATCCCGAGCCGAACATCATCGAGTTCGAGTTCGCGGGTGAAGCCCTTCCCGTTTACGAAGGCGACGTCGCTCTTCGGTTTGAGGTGGAAGCAGCTTCCGGCCTGCCACCGGGGCCGCGATCGATCGAAGGGACGCTCACCGTTCAGGCGTGCAGCGACCGGCTGTGCCTGGCCCCGGCCCGCCTGCCGGTCTCGCTCGAGCTGGAGGTCGCCGATGTCAGCCAGCCGGTGCGGCCGCTGCACCCGGAATGGTTCCCAGCGGACGCCGTGGCAGGCGAGAATCCCCCTGCCCGGAGCATCGAGAGCGACAGCGCGGGTGCAACCATCGCCAACCTGCTCGAACAGCGGGGATGGTGGCTGACGTTCGGGGTCATTTTCCTGTGGGGGTTGGGTCTGAACCTCACCCCCTGTGTCTACCCGCTCATACCGGTCACCGTCGCCTATTTCGGCGCCCAGGCGAACGAGCGCTCTTTTCCGACATCATGGCTGGCAGCGCTGTACGTCGCAGGAATTGCGCTCACCTATTCCGTTCTCGGCGTCGCCGCGGCAATGACTGGCGGCATCCTGGGAGCCTCACTGCAGAACCCATGGATCCTCGCCGGAATCGCCGCCATCCTTGTCGCCCTGGCACTGTCGTTTTTCGGGCTCTACGAAATCCGCTTGCCCTCCTTCATCACCAGCCGGCTCGGCTCCCGCAGGGGCGCGACTGGCGCGCTGTTCATGGGACTGACGATGGGCCTGGTGGCCGCTCCCTGCGTGGGGCCCGTGGTGATTCCGCTCCTGGCATACGTCGGAGCCACGGGTGATCCGTGGCAGGGGCTGTGGATGTTCATGACCCTGTCGCTCGGGATGGGTCTGCCGTATGTCCTGCTGGCCACGGGCGCGGGTGCGATTCACAGGCTACCGCGCGCCGGAGAGTGGATGGTGGGCGTGAAGCGCTTGTTCGGCCTGGCGCTGATCGCCATGGCCGTCTACTTCCTGGAGCCGCTACTGCCGAAAGGCATCGAGCCGTGGGCCCTGCCGGGAGTCCTGCTTCTGGTGGCGCTCTACCTGCTCCTCATCGAGCGCACGGCGGAGCAGGTAACGATCTTCCGTGTGACCAGACTGGCTGCGGCCGTCCTGGCCCTGTCTGGCGCTCTGTGGATCGGCTGGCCCGCCCCGCCAGGTGTTAACTGGAAAAACTACTCCCACCATGAGGTCGTGGCCGCCCGCCAGGCGGGCAAACCGGTGATCATCGACTTCTATGCCGACTGGTGCCTGCCCTGCAGGGAGCTCGATCGCTTTACCTTCCGCGATTCACGCGTGGTCGAGACCGCCGAAGATTTCATCACCCTCAAGGCGGACCTCACCCAGTTCACCGCACCTTCGGTGGAGGCACTGCGGCGCGAGTACGATATCGTCGGTGTCCCCACGGTCCTGTTTCTTGACTCGGAGGGGCGGGAGCCGGCTCATCTTAGGGTCATCGGCTACCTGAGCGGCAAGCGTTTCCACGAGCGCATGCGCGAGGTGCTGGATGGCGCAACGAGGGCTACAGCGGAAGACCCGGCTCAGGGACC
>CBEVTG010000544.1:0-1597 GCA_965552745.1 uncultured bacterium | reverse complement strand
CAGCTCTCCGATGACCCGCGCAGCATCCGCCCCCTTGTGAAGCACCACGAGCAGATAGTAGGTCTCCGAAGCCGCCATCTGCTTGTGGGGTAGCGCCATATCGCCCACCCGCGCTGCACGCCGCAGGTACGGCTGCCAGGGCTGCACGGCCGCCACGTCCGAGGAGTCTCTCATCCTGGCGAGCTGGTTCCGTGACATCCGAACCGTATAAGCGTTGTTCGGAACGAACCCCAGGATGTCACCCCCCAGCGCCTGTAGCGCAGCGAGGCCTCCAGCCCCCTTCAGGCGGGGCTGGACGAGGTACACACGCCTGGAGCTGGCGGACCGGCCGGGAGCCGTCGACGGGTCTGCTTCGAGCGATTCGATCATGTCCGCGGGCACTCCGCGCTTCAGCAGTTTGCCCCTGTCGTTCATCCAGAACGAACCCACAGGAGTGCGGATGACACCGGGATTAGAGAGCTCCCCCCTCGCGACCTGCCCGTAATGCTTCCCGTAGTTCAGACCCACGGGCCGGGCATAATAATGAGGCTTCGAGAGCAGGCCATCGTACGAGGCCAAACCCGACATTTCAGCGAGGCGCCTCTCCTTCAGAGACGGCTGGGGTGCACCCTGCACCGTGATGCCGAGGGCTGCGGCCACCCCGAGCGCCACCAGCGACAATCTGAAGATCCGGCTACTCCTGGTGTTATCCTGATCTGTCCTCATCAGAAGTTACTCCTGCCCCGAATACGGGGAAAAGGCCTCGGTCTCATCGGCAGACCGCCAGGCATCCATTCGATCAGCTTCCAAAGTTATGAATTCAGGTGCTTTGACCTCCATAGAGGTCGATGTGGAGCGAGGGAAAGGTGTGGTAATTGGGGATCCGGAGGGACCTGGCCGTAACCTCACGTAGACACACCTCTTCTTTTCAAATCCTTATGGGTGCTATACGGTGAGATCCTTGATCTGTCAAGAGCTTAGAGCTATTTTCTTTACTATCGACAGGAAAAGAATCTCGATGCTTCGCGTCCAAACCGGTTGCGCAGTGAGCAACGGCTCAGATTCGAAAACCGATGCGATTCTTGAGACGTATGGGATTCGGGAAAATAGTGCTCTTTCGCCGCTTCGAGTTCTAAGGAGGGCGAAGCACGCTGGTGGAAGAGCGAGCGCTCGAGGAGACAGGACAGAGACGGAAGTTGGAGATTTCCGGCCGCCTAGACGCTGGGCCGGTATTCCGGTGCGATCCCGAAGACGAGATCCACTGGCTTGTCCGACAGGGCAACGCACTCGTACGAAGCGCCTTCCGGGATGTAGAAGCCATCGCGAGGCCCGGAATCGAACTCGCGTCCCCCCGCCTTCACCCGGACCCGTCCCTCGAGTATGAATCCGCCCATATCGCCCCGGTGCGTTCTGGGGCCGGTACGCTTGCCCGGCAGAAGCCGCATCGTGCCTACCGTGAGATGCTCGGTCGAGATGAAGATCCCGGTCAGAGCCTCCTGTCTTTTTCCCTCGAGCTGCCACAGCAGGTCCGCGGGCCGGATCACCTTCATGGTGTGCTTCCGCTCCGCTTCGTGCCTCCCAGCGGGCCAGGACCCCAGCCGCTCCTTCTGCTGGTAGG
>CBEVTG010000543.1:0-1598 GCA_965552745.1 uncultured bacterium | reverse complement strand
AGCCGGACCGCTACCGCGTGCCCGTGAGCGACGGCGTCACGGTTCTCCAGGCAGTGATGCTCGCCGGAGGCACCACCGATGGGCACACCGGCCGGCGGGCTGAGATCCTCAGGCACCAGGAAAACGGACAAGCGGTCACCCTCAAGATCAACCTGAAGCGTATCCGGGATGGTAAGGACCCGGATCTTCCTTTGGAAGCAAACGACATCATCGTGGTGCACTGAGGCCCCGTGTACTGGACCCTTCGCCGCAGCCTCGTTCTGGCCCTGCCACTCGCTGGCCTGGGAATCGCAGCACTGAGCCTGCTGCTGGCGCCTCCCGCCTACCGTGCCCGTGCCGTGGTGGATCTGCTTCCGCTCGAGGGAGCCGCATCGGCTCCCGATCCCGGCATCCTGAGAAGCGACAGGGGCCGCGCCACTCTGCAGGAGCTGCTCTCTTCCAGCGCCCCCCGGGCCGGGGCGGAATCGGATCCCGGGGGAGCGGTGGAAGCCGTCGTACCGGAGGAGCGCCTGGAGCGTTTTCTCAGGCGCCTTTCGTGGAGCAACGTCGACAGCACTCCTCGTTTCAGAATCCTGTTCGATCATCCGGACCCGCAGCGGGCGGTGCAGGGAGCTAACCTGGCCGCGCGGGCGCTCGAGGAGTTGCTCTCACCCCGACTTGCCGACGCGCCTGAAGTTCGAGTCCATCTCAGGGAGCTGGAGTCTGAAATTCTGAGTCTGAGGGGCGAGGGCGAAGACCTGACCCTGTTGCGCCAGCGACGCAACGGGGCGCAGCAGGCCAGCATCACTCTGAGCGAACTTTATGCGAGTGCCCGGGCCGTGAGACTCGATCTCGAATCCCGATGGAAGGCGCTGGCCCAGAGCACCCCTTCCATGTTGCTCGACTCGCTCGATTCGCCCTATCTGGAAACGCTGACCGCCGAACGCAACCATCTGCAGAATCGCCACGAAGAGCTTTCCGTCCGCTTTGGACCCCGCTGGCCGGCGATCGTAGAGCTGCAGGAGCAGATCGCCGTGGTGGATGGGCGCATGGAGGCCGTGGCCACCGACCTTGCCGAGGAAGCTCTGCGCGAGGCGGAGGCCGACTACCGGCAGGCACTGGCCCACGAGCGCGAGCAGGATCATCTGCTGAAAGGTCAGCGCCAGGAGATCCGGCGGCTGGAACGACTCGAGGAGCAGCAGGTCGCACGCGAGAGCCATCTTGAGGAAAAACAGCGGGAGCGTGCCGGCTTTCTGGCCCGGATCGAACAATCCTCAAACCCCGAGGCTTCGGCCCACGTGCGCATCGTTCTGCCGGCATCTTCGCCCCCGGCACGACACGGCATGTCCGCGTCCGCCCGGTTCATCCTCGGTGCCCTGGCCGGAACTGGCGCCCTGCCCATGGATCGGGAGAACTTCAAAGCCGTCGCAGGAGAAAGCCTGGCTGAAGACAGGCTCGATGCCAATATCAGGGCCTATGATCTCGGCACAGAGTTGGTGATGTCGGGAAACTGACGTCCGATTCGTCCCGTTACGAGAGCCGGGTTCTGCTGATGTGTTGTCTTTGGCGAATTTCCGGAGACGCGGTGGGCCGTGTGGTCTCCTACCGAGGCGAGCAAC
>CBEVTG010000542.1:0-1634 GCA_965552745.1 uncultured bacterium | reverse complement strand
AGAGGATACGGCGCATTGGGGCTGCCTCCTTCCGTCTGAAACTCGAATCTGGATGATTCCGGCCGGCACCCACCGGTCCGGGTCACCACAGGATACACCGGACCGTGCTTGGCAGATCCCCCTGTGGGGTACTGATCTCAAGTTGACAGGACTCGAAAGAGGATGACGCGCCAGAAGTAGGCAGGGCTGTCAGTCTTTGCGCCCGCGACAATCGGTTCTTCGGGACCCGTCGAGGCTGCTCATCTCACCGTCCTCCGGCTCGGGAACCCCGAACAGAACCTGGCTGCGGGCTTCGATGCTTCCGAGCAGGGCTTCTCCAAGGCGCAGTCCTTCCATGGCCCGGCGCTGGCTGTATCCGGTCAGGAACTTCCGCGCCAGATCTTCCTGTTTCGCGGCAAGGAGCTCGCGCGCCGTGGCTTCCACCGTTTCCCGCTCAGCGATGCTTCGATCCTCGAACGCCCCCAGGGCCTCGGTGACCTCGGGAAGAAATTTCCCGGGCCGGGCGCAGGTGTAATACATCAGGCGCTTGAAGGTGCGGTACGCGAACCGCGTGGCCTCCTGAACCTGCCATTCCGGCGTGATGAAGCGCGACGCCTCGCCCTTGGTCAGGTAGCGGTGCTTGCCGAACTCCGGCAACGTCTTTTCGACACCGACCCAGTATGAAACGAAGGGTGCGGTGATCGATCCGGTCGCGGCGATCCACAACATCCCGAGCTCCCGGTGGATGTCGCTTCGGAGGTGCGCCACCTGTCCGTAGCCGTTCGTGTCGCCGGAGATCAGCGGATCCCGCACCGTGTCCAGCATGTCCCGGATCGTGATCCCGGGCGCCTTCCCGCGGAGCCTGTCCTCGATCTCCACCACAGTGTTGGATCTACCTTTCCCGTTCCCGTAGATCCGGCTCACGTTAAAAGACTCGCCCGACTCCGGATCGAACCAGCCCTGCTCGACGGCAAACGAAATGAAGTTCGTCGATCCCATGAAGTCGCGGTGTTTCTTGAAATCGAGCGGTATGTCGAGGATGTAGCCGGGGTACGACATGCGCACGTCGTCTGGGCCGAGGCGCTCGGCGATCCAGAGTCCCTGGCCGCCGGCGAAATCGATCAGGATCCAGCCCTCATTCTCATCCGCAAAGAGATGGGAGTTGCCGCCGTAGGTCGAGTACCCGTGCTTTTCGATCAGATCTCCGACGATCTCGACCGCTTCGCGGGCGGTCCGGGCGCGCTCCATGACGATCCGTGAGAGGTCGCTGTAGTTGAGCCCCCTCTGCGGCACCGGAGTCATCTCAACCAGTTCGATACGGGACGGCGACCAGATATCCCGTGCCGCCACCTGGTGCTCGTTCAGCCCGCCGTTCGTGAGCGGCGCAGGCAACCCCATATATTCGGAGTAATTCATCGTCAGATACTTGAAGGTGCGCCGCACCTGCGGGATCTCCATCAGCTCTCCCGGGATCACCGCCTTTTCGTCCACACCGACCCGGATCGTTGCACCCCGCGGATGCTCCGCCGCCCCATGATCGGATACTGAGGATGCGCCGGGAGTGGCAGCATCTCACTGACGTGGAAGCGCGCCAGATGCTTGCAGGCTATTACGGAATGGTGGCGCTGGTGGACAGCTATTGCGGAATGGTGCTT
>CBEVTG010000541.1:0-1644 GCA_965552745.1 uncultured bacterium | reverse complement strand
CTCTTCCTCGGAAAGCCCGTAGTGCACGGCGCGCGCCGCCTCGTGGATCAGGTAGCGCTGCTCGACCACCGGATGATCGCTCTGCACTGCCACGCGCACTCCGGCGCTGCTCATCAGCGCCGCGTTCTCCGGTGTCGCGTCCCAGGCCTCCATCTTGAAGCCCCAGAGATCCGCGAACACGGAGGCCCCGACGCCGCGCCGGGCGATCTCGTCCGCCACCCTGTAACCTTCCAGGCAATGCTGAAGCGAAGCGATCTTGATGCCGAACTCATCCGCAATGCGGAATACGGTCAAGATGTCGTCGGCGCGGTAGACGTGCACGTGGGCGCGGAATTTCCCATCCAGGAGATCGACCAGAGCCTCTAGCTTGAGGTCGCGTTTCGGCGGGCCCAGATCGTGCTCTTCCTCACGGGTGGAACCGTCTCCAGAGCCTTTCGCAGATTGTTTTTCCTGGTAGTCATCCCGCTTGCGGCGGTAGTCGCGTGCCTCGACTAGCGCCTCGCGCAGCACGGCCGCGTTTCCCATCCGGGAGGCGGGACGGCGTTTCTGCTGGGATCCATAGACACGCTTCGGGTTTTCCCCGAAGGCCAGCTTCATCCCGGGGGGTGCCCCCTCGAACAGCATGTCCTCGGCAGTTCCGCCGCGCAGCTTGATGACAACCGACTGGCCGCCGATGATGTTGGCGCTTCCGGGAAGGATCTGCACCGTTGTGACTCCGCCGGTGAGCGAGCGGGCAATCGCCGGATCTCCTCCGTGCACCGCGTCGATGGCTCGAACGTGCGGGGAGATCGGATCGGTCCACTCATTGCCATCCGCGTGAGGCGCCACCTCCGGAAGGGCGTAGACACCGAGGTGGCTGTGGGTGTCGACCAGGCCCGGCATAACGAACAGGCCGGTGCCGTCCACCACCCGGGCGCGCTTCGGCACATCGACCCCCTGGCCGACCTCCTCGATCTTCCCGTCGCGCATCAGAACGGTGGCGTCGTTGAGGATCGGGCCGGCGACGGAGATCACCGTGGCGTCCACAATCGCCAGCATCTGCGAGGCTTTCCTGTTCTTCTCTTCGTCCTTTTCAGCCGCCGGCAGGAGGAGGACCGATCCCAGCAGAAGGGTCAGAAGAACAACTGGAGTTCTGAGGCTTCGAGTCATGATGCGAGCGTGTGGCGGCCGCCCGTATGCCTCTGGCGGATGCCGCGGGTCTGCGGTCTGGGATTGAAAACAGCAGGAGTTTAGTGGATGCCCCCGGGGGAGTCAAACCAGGGGGCCGAGATTGCTGCGTCGGCCGTGAAGTGCTATATTATTGATGTTCAGACAGTTATGGGGGCGCACCGGCTTCGACGGAGACGTTGAGGCCCGGGTGGCATGCCGAGTTCGTCACCACGCTCGATAAAAAGGTGGCATAAACATAACTGCTGACACGCAGCTAGCACTGGCCGCTTAACCGCGACCACGTCTCCGGCGAGCCCCTCCCGCGGGATCTCCGATAGACGCCGATAAAGCGGGATAGCCGGTACGACCTGCCCGGTAACGGCCGGCGAAATCCTAATGGGCTGGCGGCCCGCTGGCTTGTCCGTTCTTGCGGCGGGAGGCGACGGCACCGAACGGACTAAGCATGTAGAAGCCCGAGGCGGATCGCCACCGGAC
>CBEVTG010000540.1:0-1645 GCA_965552745.1 uncultured bacterium | reverse complement strand
GGTTCCGGGTGAAGCGCTCGACCCCCTCCGGGGTGGCTTCGTCCGGAAGGGTGACGACCGCGAGATCGAGGGCCGGGTTCTCGCGAATTGAGATCTTGCCGGAACGGATGGCGCGCTCGCTTCGATCCAGCAGGGCCTCGTCCTCTTCCCAGTGCTTCCGGAAGCGGTCCGGATGAGCCAGCATCTCGGGAAGCCTCGGCAACAGCTCCAGGTAGAGCGAGTCTCCCATGCTGGCGTACGGTTGCTCGAAGAGCTTGGGATCGAGCGGCGAGCGCCCGGCATCGGCGAACCGGGCGAGCGTGAAGGCGACGCGCGCGGCCTCGCGATCTTCATAGGTTCCGAAGTCTCCCGCCGAGGCAACATCGATCAGCTGTTCGCGCCGCTGCACAGCTTTTTCCGGATCGATCAACGTGTACACACCGATCAGCCCGTCCTCATCGAAATGATTGTTGGTGACTGCCTCGATCTTGACGTGGTGCTCGGGATGATCCAGATACTTGAAGACGATCTCGGCCGAGAGATCTTCCTTGAGCGCGGCGGGCGTACCGCTCTTCGGCCAGTGGGAGAGCGCCAGTACCGTGTGCTCGTTTCCCTTTCCGTCAACCAGAATGTGGGGTGTGTCACCAATCTCGTTGAAGGGTGCAAAATGCAAGGAATTCCCCTCCGCTTCTGAGTTCCCGCTGGGGTCGCTGATTCAGACTGCCGGGTACAATAATCGATTATACCCTTGTTCGAGCAAAGTTAGGCTTGTTCGGGACGAAACCGGCGATACCGTGCTAGGATGCGGCGTTCACCACGACACCTGACCACGGACGGTAAAAGAAAGGGTCGGCGGCTTTCTGGGCGCCCACCCGGAGGATCGACGCATGAAGCTTCGCCGGGGACTCGGCCCGCTCGCCCTGCTGGCGACGTTGTACCTGCTGCTGGTCGGTGGCCCCTACGGCACCGAGGAAATGGTACCGGACGCAGGACCGGGCCTGGCCATCGCCGCCCTGATCGTGATGCCGTTCATCTGGGCCGTGCCGTACATCCTGCTGGTGGCCGAGATGTCCTCCTCGATGCCGGTGCAGGGAGGCACCTACAAGTGGTTCAGCGCCTCCCTCAACCGTTTCTGGTCGTTCCAGCTCAGCGTTCTCGACTGGATGTCGTGGGTGCTCGATGCGGCGCTCTACCCACCGCTCGTCGCCGGATATCTCACCGCGCTTCTTTTCAAGGGCTCGAACCGCTGGGTCGACTGGGGCATCTGCCTCGTGGTGATCTGGGGGTGCACCTTTTTGAACATCCGCGGCATGAAAGGCATGGGCCATACCGCTCTGATCATGAGCGCCATCGTGCTGGTGCCGGTCTTTCTGATTGTCGTGCTGGGTATGCCCCGGATCGATCTCTCAAACCTGGTTCCGATGACACCGGAGGAGGTGCCGAAATACACGGCGCTCAACGCCGCCCTCATCTGGTGCCTCTGGAACTATTCCGGCTACGCCGGGCTGGCAAACGCCGCGGAAGAGATCGAGGCTCCCGAGCGCAATATTCCCAAGATGCTGGCGATCGTGCTGCCAATCTCTGTGTTCGCCTACGTGGCGCCGATGCTCGTGGCGCTGAGCGTCACCCCGGACTGGCAATCCTGGGGGACCGGCCATTACACGCA
>CBEVTG010000539.1:0-1647 GCA_965552745.1 uncultured bacterium | reverse complement strand
TGCGCGGCCCAACTACATTCACCTGAATTCGCTGGCGCTGGGCTATCTGGTGGGACGTGAGCAGGCCCGGCTCTGCGGGGTGAAAGTGGACGACGATCCGGAACAGGTCGCGGCGGTGCTCGAATTCTGGGCGAGCGTGTGCAGCAGCTACAGAACGGACGGTATGTTGCTACCCGACGAGGCGGATTTCACGATGCCTATTCTGCCCGCACAGACAGTCAGTGATCTCGACGCGCGATTGCGCAGCGATCTCCCGGAAAACCTGCGGCGGCAGCTCCACCGGATGGTCGCGACCGTCGAACTCTACACCTTTATTCTTCACGGCGAAGCCCGCGTCGGGGTTTTTCACCACGGGCCCTATCCGGTAGACGGCGGAGACTCCATCGTCGTGAAAGAACTGGTGGGATTGCGGGAGGATTTCTATCCGTGGGCTCGTCTGGATACGCGCTTACCGTACGACAACCTCGCCTGTGTGATGCGCCTGCGCGATGTGCAGTCCAAGATCGTGCTGTTCGGTACCCTGACCACGGAGCCGAAGGACTACGGGCAGCACATCGTTGCCGAACAGATATTCACCGTGGACGATGGAGTATTGCACCCGTTGCCCGCCGAGGACATTCCCACGCTGACCACGGTCGCCGCCGATGCCCAACTGGAGCTCTATCGCCGGGCCATCGAATGGGATGATCGATACCGGATCGAGTACGGCGCCGATCTGTACGGCTGTCTGCTCAAGAGCTTCGCGGACCTACTCGGTTTCGGCGCCGAGTTCGGTGACACCATTCGAACCCACTTTGCTGAATCCGTTCGGCGGCACCTGGATGATCTTCATAGCGGGCGTGAACAACCCTTGGTCCTGGAGCATATCGCGAAAACCGAGGGACCCATCTTCTCGCCCCTGTCCGGCATCGGAGGACGAGAGTTGTGAACGCACTGACGCTGGACGAATTAAACGGGTACGTGAAGCACTTCGGTAACAGTCAGAAGGCCTTCATGCGTTCTGAGAATCGCGCGCTGTTGCGCTCTGTGCTTTTCGACGTGCCACGGCGTTCCTCTGTGGGGTGGCATTGTTATTACGACCGGGCGCCGGATCTGCTTCGTCGCCTGATCCGGGAAATACCAGCGGAGGAAATCGGTCGGCGTATGCGGCGGTTGTGTTCGCGACCCTACTACCTGCAGCTCTCCATTCTCATGTGCAGCTACTTCGGCGCACGTCAGCAACTCTTGTTGAACCACGGTGCGAGCCCTGGGCAGCCTTTCCCCGAGGAAAAGCCGGATGACGCGCTGTTCGTCGTGGATTTCTGGCGGCGAGCCGCCCAGGCCTACCGGAGCGACGGTCTGGTGTTTCCCGACGAGTTCATCCCTCTGGCCGAGAACACCGGTCTGATCAAGCCCGTCACCCGCTGGGTCCTGGAGGCCGCCATCCGCCAGTGCGTTGCCTGGCAGGACAAGGGGTTCGATCTGTCGCTCGCGGTCAACTGCTCGGCACGGAATCTTCTGGAGGACGACCTCCCGGACGCCATCCACCGGATCCTGCGAGACGCGGGGCTCCCGGCCGAGTGCCTGACGTTGGAGATCACGGAGACCAGCCTCATCGAAGATCCGGACCGCGCACTCGAGGTGGCGACGCTGCTCGAGAACCAGGGC
>CBEVTG010000538.1:0-1650 GCA_965552745.1 uncultured bacterium | reverse complement strand
GGCCGGGCGCTGCGAGCACGTCGAGAATCGACATCTGGGAGACAACGCCCGCGGCGGCAGCGGCCTTGAGGCACCCTCCGACGAAGAGCCGGCGCGGCACCCGTCGATCCTGAACCCTCTTATGGACCATGGTTCCTCACCTTCGGAAACAGGCAAAGAGAACTGTGGATGAAAGAGGGCGTCATTATAACCGATGGGAGGTCGGTACCCCGGCCCTTCCGCAGTCCCCGGAGCACTGCGGGATGAGGGTCCGGTAGAATGGGGCTGTGAAGAGCCTGGTCACCCTTTTCGTCCCCTGTTTCGTGGATCAGCTGCGGCCGCGGGCCGGCATTGCCGCCGTGGAGATCCTCGAAGGCCTTGGCTACGAGGTCCGTGTGCGCCCGGACATTCTCTGCTGCGGGCAGCCGTTCACCAACAGCGGCGCGGCAGGCCAGGGAGCCGCTCTGGCGCGGCGCTGGTACGAGGGTATGCAGGCCGAGCACACGGTGGTCGTCCTGTCCTCCAGCTGCACCGTCCAGCTCCGGCATGCGGCCAGGGATGGAGTGGTGGCGGGTCGAAGTGGCCCGGGCGGGCGCGAGCGGCTGGAGGTTCTGGAGTTTTGCGAATTCCTTGACACGCGCCACCCGGACGAGTCATTCGGGCGGCTGCACAGAAGCGTGTGCCTGCATAGCGCCTGCCACGGTTTGCGGGACAGTGATGCGGATCGTCACGCGCGCGCCGTCCTTGGACGAGTTGAGGGTCTTCGAATCTTACAGGGAAGCCGGGCTGATGAATGCTGTGGATTTGGCGGCACCTTCAGCACCTCGTTCCCGGCCGTCTCGGTGCGCATGGGCCAGGATCGGCTGGCAGACATTCTCACGACCGGAGCGCGTGACATCGTGGCCACCGATCTCTCCTGCCTGCTGCACCTGGAAGGGATCGCCGGTGCGCGCGGCGAGAAACTGACGTTCCGGCACATCAGCGAGATCCTGCACGAATCCCTGGGGGGAAAAGAGCAATCTCAGAAGGTATGACGATGACCTCGATTCCGCAGAGCGCGTGAAAGCCAGCCGAATGAGCAGCGCCGGTTTTGCATCCCCCCATGGCCGCCTGGCCGACCGTATGGCCCGTCATCTCCAGGACCCGGAGCGGGTTCGACACTTCGACCAGGCCGTCTACAGCATCGAGGAACACCGTGAACGGGCGGCGGCAATGATGCCGGGCTGGGAGGATCTGCGCCGGCGGGCCGCCGCCATCAAGGCGCACACGCTCGATCATCTGCATCGATATGTCACGCAGTTCGCGGACAGCGCGGAGAAGGCGGGGGCGCGTGTTCACTTTGCTGAAGACGCTCTGGAGGCCAACCGGATCGTTCACGAGCTCTGCACGGCCGAAAACGCCCGCAAGATCGTCAAATCGAAATCGATGACCACCGAGGAGTGCGGCCTCAACGGCTACCTCGAGGCGCGTGGAATCGAGGTCACCGACACCGACCTGGGAGAAAGGATCGTGCAGCTCCTCGGCCAGCCGCCCAGTCACATTGTCGGCCCGGCCATCCACTGCACGCGCGGCGAGATCGGCGAGCTGTTCGCCCGGGTCATCGGAACCCCGGCAGGAGAGACCGATCCGGTGCGCCTGGCCGCCGCCGCACGACAGCACCTCCGGCAGTAT
>CBEVTG010000537.1:0-1654 GCA_965552745.1 uncultured bacterium | reverse complement strand
AGCTGCCGGCGGGGGACGGCGTCCGGGGGGACAGTTCGGCCACATCGGCCGTGCGGCTGTTGGCCAGCGCCAGAGCTAGGCGATCGACCTGTTCGGTGACGCGCGGGTAGCCGCACCGAATACGGTTGACCAGGATCGCGAACGCCAGAAGCTCGCCATCCTTGTTTTCGACGTAACCGGCAAGCGTCACCGTGCCCGAGATTCGGCCGGTCTTGGCGCGCACGCGCCTTTCGGCCAGTTCTTCCATGCGCTCATGAAGTGTTCCATCCACGCCGCCAATGGGCAGCGAGGAAAGAAACTCGGGCCACACCGAGAAGCGGCGGGGAATCTCTTCGAGAATCTGCACCAGGACGCCGGCTGAAAGCAGATCCTTCGTTGAGAGTCCCGAGCCATCGGAAAGTTTCACCACTGCAGTGTCGACGCCAATTTCCTCCAGGAACCGGTTGACGACACGCAGACCGTCTTTTGTAGTGCCCGGCATCCCCGTGTCCTCGGCACCCAGGGTTTTCAGGATCGTCTCCGCGACCATGTTATTGCTCATCTTGTTCATCAGGAGCAGGACCTGTGACAGGGGGCGGGATTCCAGGACAAAAAGTTCCCGGGCACCTTCGGGAGTGGCGGCGCTCCTCAGGCCGCCCTGAACGGTGACGCCCTCCCGCGCCAGAAGGTCGCGCAGCGCGCCGAGGGCGTAGAGCCCCGGATCGTGGACGCTTCGATGCAGTCGTATCGGCGCCGAGCTTCGCCGGATCCGGCCGCCGAGGATCCACCGCTCCCGGTCACCCTTCCGCCGCGCCTCGAACTTCAGATCGGAGCGTGACGAGGAGGTAGTGGCATGGTTTGCGAGCTCCTGCCCCGCGGCCAGGGGCGCAAGGCTCGCCCGGGCCGGGGTGCCGGCTGTTTCTCCCGGCGTGACCTCGATGGTGAGCACGTTGAAGTTGAAAGACAGGGGACCGATGGGTGCGTTGTAGGCGCGCCGGACCCTGGGTGAACGCCAGCCTGGAGGGCGCCGCTCGCGGTCAAAGTAAGACTCGTCGGCGACGAGGTCGCCGCGCACCTCGTGCACGCCGAGGCGGGCCAGGGCTCGTGCCGCGTACCATAACCGCTCGGCGATGAGATCGGGGGCTCCGCCCCCCCGCACGATCAGATCTCCTTCGAGGACGCCATCGCGCAGCGGCGCGTTGCTGAGGAAGCGTGTCTTAAACGTGAACTCCGGCCCCAGCTCGTGAAGGGCGGCGGCGGACGTCAGCAGCTTGAGCGTGGACGCCGGCCGCATCCCAGCGCTGCTGCCGCGTTCGAAGAGCACCCGGCCGTCGTGAACCCGCGTCACCTTCATGCCGATGTGCGCGCTTCTCAGGCAGGAGAGGTTCAGGAGCATCTGCAGGCGGTTGGCGAGGTCGGAAGCAGGGGTGGAGGCGCTGGCGGCCAGCCATACCGCGAGCAGCACGGCGGCCCGGCGCCGCGTGGTCCGGGCGCCGAGGGGGTTCGACAGGCCAGCGTGGGGGGTAGAGCGCGGCTGCAGCTCGAATCGCACGACAGACGATGTTAGCAGAGGCTTCACGAGACGGGCTACCTCCGGCGGGGACCGCGACTGGGGCTCCGGGCCGGGATAGCCACTCAGCACACAGGTTGTAACGCGGAGATCAACGTGGGAAGG
>CBEVTG010000536.1:0-1655 GCA_965552745.1 uncultured bacterium | reverse complement strand
CCGCATCCTGGGGAGTATCGGTGCTGCCTATGATGATGAGCGTGCAGCCAGGCTGTTCAGCTACCGTACACACAGTATTCAAATCCAGACGATGTGGATTCAGATGCCCAACATGCAGGATGAATCGATCTTCAGGAACAATTCCGAGTCGTTCTCGCTCTCTCAGGCGAGCAGCCTGAGAGAGTGTCTGAAATCGTTTCAAATCCACGCCACTTGGAACAAAGCTCGATGGAACATTTAGCTCCCGCATTAGCGAAAGAATTCCATCGCTCTGAACCATGGCATAGTCGGGTCTGAATGGCACCATCAGGGCTCGGATGAGCGCTGACGGTTGATAGTGCTGGGTCAGGAAGAGAACCACCGGTGCCCGGGCTGCAGCACGAAGAATCCTTCCTCGTAGAAACGTACGTGGAGTTCCTGAGGTCCAGGGAATATAGAGAACCACGTCGGCCCGCAGCCTGCTCAAACTGGTGAGCAACTGCCGGTTGAGAAAAAACTTGTTCATTTCAACCGATCTGACGCCGCGTATGGACTCTATCCCCTCCTTTCTGGTCAGTGCAGTAACGTCATGGTGTTTTCGGAAGCAGGACAAAAGTTGCAATGCTAGATTCTTGACTCCCTCGTCCCCGTGCCCGTGCAGGCGTTCACAAACAAGTACGATTTTCATGAATGAGAATTGTTTACAGTATCCAGCACCAAATTGCAGACTTCGTCGGCAACCGAATCCTGATCTCTCTCCGTGTCGATGATGATGATCTCTTTCGTAGAAAAGTGATGGTAAAGATCCCTTCGGCTCTGCACGAGTGTTGCATCGACGCTCTGCTTTTTCCTCGCAAGTGCGGTCTCCGCGGTGACATCAAAGAGAATGTGAAGATCTGGTTGAGGAGAGAGGCTCTTCAGAATCCGCAGCGGTAGTAGGGTTGGTGTGTCGTCACGATTTAGCCTTATTGCGAGATCTACAGCCGTGTCCAGTAAATATCGATCGCATATGACGATCTTTCGCCAGGCCAATGGCCAGCGTATCCCGGCAAGGTAGGCCACCCACAACTCTGACGCAACGATCCAGGGCCACAGACAGCGCTGCCAGAGATTCGACAAAGGGGTACCCTCTTTCTTAACTCCCACCGGCCCGTCGGCGCGGGTTAGCTTGCGGATGGCGGTCTTCATCCGAAGAAGCAATGTTGTGCTTCCCCCACGGGCCCAGAGGAGTTGAACGTCGAGGTCACAGAGGCGCAGGAAAGTCATCAGTTCCTTCCCGTAGTAAGACTTTCCAGCACCGTCAACACCGCTGAGGGCGATCAGAGCCGAACGCTGAGCAGGGATCCGAAACAGGGCGCGGAGCTTCTGTCCAAGGTAACCGCCGAGAGTGCGGAGGCGCTGACTGAATCTCTGATCCGTGGACGCCAGCATCTTTACGGCCAGGAGGAGTCTGGCCCAGAGGCGATTGAACGATATTCTGAGCTTGGCCCTGTCGTCAGCGTGTTGCACAACTTCCGGCCGCTCGAAAACCCTGCGGAACCGATCCCCAACACGAAGTGAGGACTCCATGGAGCAAAAACCATCGATGCCTGCTCGAAGCCCAAGATTCCATCCGAACCGGGTTGCTTGTTCTCGAATGACCTGTGCAGGCATCTCTCCATCCGGAAGACATCGCA
>CBEVTG010000535.1:0-1657 GCA_965552745.1 uncultured bacterium | reverse complement strand
CCCCTGCCTCCTTATATCCGCAGGGCCATCGAGCCTGAGTTGGATCCGCACCGTTACCAGACGGTCTACGCTGATCCGGTGGGCTCTTGCGCTGCGCCCACTGCTGGCCTGCACTTCACGCCGGAACTCCTGGACCGGCTGCAGAAGGATGGGGTGCAGCTTGCCAGACTCACCCTTCACGTGGGTTGGGCGACCTTCCGGCCGCTGCGGGAGGGTGATTCGATGCCGCCCCGACTGCCGCCTGAACCGTATGTCCTGCCCGAGGCCACTGCGAAGGCGGTGGCGGCGACCCGCTGCCGGGGTGGCCGCGTCATTGCGGTCGGCACGACCTGCGCCAGGGTGCTGGAGGCGCGGGCCACCGACGCCGGAGAGGTGCGGGCCGGAAGAGGTTCGTGCGGCCTCACCATCACCGCCGGGCATTCGTTCCGGGCGGTAGACGCGTTGCTCACGAACTTCCACCTGCCACGCTCCACGCTGCTGGCTCTGGTGAGCGCGTTCACAGGCGTCTCCACGACCCTTGCCGCTTATCGAACGGCGCTGGCTTCCGGCTACCGGTTTTACAGCTACGGCGATGCCATGCTCATTCAGGCGGGTCGCGAGAGGGCCGATGCGCTTTGAGGTGATGGCGCGCGATTCCCGCACGTCGGGTCGGCGCGGCAAACTCCATACCGCGCGCGGTGTCGTCGACACGCCCGCCTTCATGCCGGTGGGAACCCGGGCGGCGGTGCGCGGTCTGCGTCCGCAGGAGGTGGCCGCAACCGGAGCTCAGATGATCCTCGCCAACACCTATCATCTGTTCCTGCGCCCCGGAACCGAGGTCATTGAAGCGCTGGGCGGGCTGCATCGGTTCATGAACTGGCACGCACCTGTTCTCACCGACAGCGGGGGCTACCAGGTCTACAGTTTGGCGCCTTTCCGCCATCTGGAACATGATGCCGTTGTCTTCCGGTCGCACCTGGACGGAACCCTGCATCGTTTCCGGCCGGAGGACAGCCTGGCGGTGCAGGCGTCGCTCGGCTCCGATATCGCCCTGGTGCTGGACGAGTGCCCGGCTTTGCCCTCGGCGAAGACGGAACTGGAAAATGCCGTGGAACGCACCACGCGCTGGGCGCGGCGTTCGCGGGAGGTGTGGAGGGGTCCGGGCGCGCTCTTTGGGATCGTTCAGGGAGGAACCGATCCGAACCTGCGCGAACGCAGCGCCCGCGAGATCGTGGAGATCGGTTTCGACGGCCATGCGATCGGTGGAGTCAGTGTGGGTGAGGATCGAGCTTTGGGGGCGCGCATAACCGCTCACACTGCGGCACTGCTGCCTGAAGAGCGTCCGCGCTATCTCATGGGAGTCGGAACCCCTCCCGAAATTCTGGATGCGGTCATCGCGGGCGTTGATCTTTTTGACTGTGTGCTTCCCACGCGAAACGCGCGCAATGGCATGTTGTTCACGCGTGCCGGCCGGATGAATATCCAGCGTGAGGAATATCGCGCCGATCCGAGACCGCCTGAGGAGGACTGTGGCTGCCCCACCTGCCGCAGCCACTCGCGCGCCTACCTCCGGCATCTGTCAGTGACCCGGGAGATGCTCTCGGGGGTTCTCAATACGATTCATAACCTGCACTTTTATCAACAGCTCATGCGGGAAATTCGATCGGCCATCGAGGAA
>CBEVTG010000534.1:0-1664 GCA_965552745.1 uncultured bacterium | reverse complement strand
GCGCGACACTGAAACAGGTGATCCCCTGGTCGATAAGGTGCAGGACAAAGCGGGGCAGAAAGGTACTGGCCGCTGGACCGCTCAGGTCGCGCTGGAGCTCGGAGTGGCCGTACCCACTCTGGCAGCCGCCGTCGACGCGCGCGTCATGTCGGCAATGAAGGACGAACGCGTGGCGGCGAGCGGGAACCTCGCCGGGCCGGACCCTGCCATGCCAAAGGAGGACAGGAAGGCTCTCGTGGCGGCGGTGCACGATGCACTTCTTGCTTCCAAGATCTGTTGCTACGCCCAGGGGATGAATCTCATCAGCACCGCTTCGGATGAACATGGCTGGAAGATCAGGTTGAGCGAGATGGCGCGCATCTGGAAAGGTGGCTGCATTATTCGGGCGCGCCTGCTCGATTCGATCATGCGTGCCTATGACAGCCGGCCCGATCTGGCGAACCTGCTTCTTGACGAGGGCTTCCGGACTGACCTGCAGAAAGCCCAAACCGGGTGGCGCCGGTCAATCGAAGTCGCACAGAGGATGGGAATTCCGGTGCCTGCGATGGGAGCGAGTCTCAGCTACTATGACGGTTACCGCACGGCACGCCTGCCGCAGAATCTGACGCAGGCGCAGCGGGACGCCTTCGGTGCGCACACGTACGAGCGTGTCGATCACCCGGAACAGGGATTCATTCACACCGACTGGCTGGAGGGATCCGATGTTCGATGAATTGTTCTCCGATCTGCCGATCGCGAAATAAAGACACCTACTCCCGGGGTTCCTGACGGAGACGCCCATGCCGACTCGAGAAGTTTCCAGGCCCCACCGCCGGACGCGAATCCGGCTCTCGCTTGCTGTGCTTATTGTGTCCTGCCTTGCCGCCACGGTTGCGACAGAGACGCGCGCCACCGGACAGGAAGGCAGCGAGATGGCTCCGGGTAAAGACCGGCAGGCTGTGACTGCATCCTCTGTGCCCGGTGAACTGTGCCTTGTCTGCCGGCAGCCGGTGGGGACCGGGGACGTCGCGGTGATCCATCGAGGGAGGCGGGTCCCGCTTCACGCCGACGCCTGCATGGCCGCGTGGAATGCAGGTGCGGATAGCATCTTTGCCTCCTTGCAGCCGCGGGGCGCGCTCTTTCAGGAGCCCTCAAACCGGCCGTCAGCCCTTGCGAGCGGTTGGTTCCTGTTCGGAATCTACATCGTCACGGGGCTCATCCTGGGTGCCGTGTGCGGGTATGTTGCCGTGGCCCGAGGGCTCTCTCCCCTTCTGTGGTTCTTTGCCGGACTGGTCCTGAACCTGATCGCGCTCGGGGTTTTGCTCACGCGAACGCGTGCCGACACCTCGAGGCTTCCGGCAGGAATCCCTTCCGGCCTGGTGAAAGTTCCAACCACGCGTGATCCGGTACCCTGTCTTTCCTGCAGCGCAGAGAATCACCCGGCGGCGAACCGGTGCGCTGCCTGCGGTGCCACCCTTTTGCCCAGCGCAGACTCGGATCTGCAACGACTGCGAGCCTGAGGAACCTGCCCTCTGTCCAGCCTGAGACAAAAAATCGAAAAAGTTCTGACGAGCGGTAGCGGAGACCTCCGGCGACCGGTTCTCAAGAAAGGCAACGAATCGAGCGTCCGTGGCCTGTATGTCATCGGGGATCTGGCGGGGGCGCCGGTGATCAAACTGGCCATG
>CBEVTG010000533.1:0-1667 GCA_965552745.1 uncultured bacterium | reverse complement strand
TGGGAGGGGTGGTGTCGATCTGTACCCGCCCCTTCCCTTCGGAGAAGGCGCGCACATGTAACCGACTTCCTTGATAAACAGGTGCTAGAGAAAACAGAATTGTATAACGACCTTCCAACCTTTGAGGCACCGGCGGCATTCTATTGGGTGAAGGCCGAGATTGGGTTGCCTTGAAAATGGATTCGGTGCAAGCTCATGCTATCAATTACCCGAGAGAACGCTCAGAGATGGTGGACCTTGTCCAGAAGGCGCGAGACGGGGATGTGCTCGCATTTGAGCGTATTTACCGCCTTCACGTGGGCCGAGTCTTCGCCCTGTGCCGGAGGCTGGCCACTGATCCGGGGCTTGCCGAAGAGCTCACCCAGGACACCTTCGTGCGGGTCTGGCATCGTCTCGACACCTTCGAGCCGGGCACGCACTTCCATTCCTGGCTGTTCAAGGTGGCGCTCAACGTGGTGCTCGCCGACCGGCGTGCCCGTGGGAGGCGCGCAAGACGGGAGATCGCCGTGGATGACCCGGACCGCCTCGAAACGCGCTCCTGGAGGCCTGAACCCCGATCCGGACTCGACCTCGAGCGAGCCATCGCCCAACTTCCGGCGGGGGCCCGGCAGGTATTCATCCTTTATGACGTTGAAGGTTTCCGGCATGACGAGATCGCCACTCACCTGGAAATCACGCCGGGTACGTCCAAAGCCCAGCTCCATCGCGCACGAAAGCTGCTCAGAGAGGCACTGACGAAATGACGGCCTGCACGAATATGGAAGAACGCCTCAACGATTACCTGGACGACCTGCTGACCGGAGCCGAGCGGCAGGAGGTTGAGGGGCATCTCGAAGATTGCGGGGTCTGCCAGGAAACGCTCGGCGCGATGCGCTCGCTGCGCCAGGCGACCACGGCGCTCCCGGAAAGCCTGGAGCCCCCTCGGGACCTGTGGCCGGGAGTAAGGAGAAATCTCCCGGGCGGAGCCACGATCCTGGATTGGCTCCCGCGCTCGATCGGCCTTCTTGCGGGCGTCCGGTGGCAGACCGGGCTGGCTGCTGCAGCCATCGTTCTGGCGGCAGCCACTACCCTGATGTTCATGGGCCCCGGCTGGTACCCCTCCGGGCCCAAGGGCCACACCAGGCAAGCGTCCGGCTCCGCCACGCTGGTTTCCCTCCGATCGGCCGAAACCGACTACCTCCGGGCCACGGACGACCTCCTGGCGGAACTCGATCGGCGCCGGGACGACCTGTCTCCCCGGGACCTGGCGGTGGTCGAGGAAAACCTGCGCGTCATCAATGAAGCCATCCAGGAAGTCTGGACGGTGCTCGAGCAAGAGCCTGACAACCAGCGCAATGTATTCATTCTCACCTCCATGTATCGGAAGAAGATCAACCTGCTGAGGAAGGCAGCCCGCCTGCCCTCACAAAGCTGAAAGAGGTGTCATCATGAAGCATCTACCCGTGTTCATCCTGGCGATTCTGATCACAGCAGGCAGTCTGCAGGCTCAGGAGCCGGTCAAAGTCGAACGGCCTCTCGCCGCGGACGGAACTGTGGAGATCCAGCTTCTCTCCGGATCGATCCATCTGATTGGCACGAACGAGACCAAAGTGGAAGTCAGCGGTACCGTACAGGGAGGAGCCAACCAGTTCAATATCGAAGGTAGTGAAGAGCGCGTCACCATCAAC
>CBEVTG010000532.1:0-1670 GCA_965552745.1 uncultured bacterium | reverse complement strand
CCGCCCGTTTCCGTGACGCCATCACCGTCTTTTACCTGAACGAACGCTCCACCGAGGAAGCCGCCGAGGCACTCGGCATCTCGATCGGGACACTCAAGAGCCGCCTTTTCCGCGCCCGCGAGATGCTGCTCGAGCGCTGGCAGAGGGCCCGATCTTCCGCGGGGGTGCACGAAATCAAGCAACCTTCCGATCAGGTGAGGTGCCTGCCATGAGGGCAGCACGGGCCTGCCGGATCTGGAGAGAAGCGCTGTGGCACCAGGTCGACAGCGCCCTGAGCCCGGAGGAGGGCAGCCGCCTGCGGGAGCACCTTTCGCAGTGCAGCGATTGCCGGCACGCGTACGAGCTCGCCGGAAGCCTGGATCGCGCCCTGGCCGCCGAGCCTCTGGCTTCCCTCGCACAAAATTTCCAGGAACGGGTCATGCTCGGAGTCGTTGCGGGCATCCAGGGTGGCAGGAGCCAGCATCGCAGCACAGGCAGGGAAAAAGAGCCCTCCGGGGAAGCGGCCGACTGGTGGGTCCTCCTGGGCGGCCTGAGCGGGGCCCTTCTGGCCGTCGTGATCTCGATCTCCGTTCTCTCGCGGATCACCCTGAAGGCGGTCACCTATGCCGTCGATTCCCCCTCCAGCGCCGCCACGGCGTTCGGGGAGGGACTGGTCCGCGGCTTCCAGCAGGGCCTGCTGGCTCTGGGGGATTCGCTCACCATCATCCTCCAGATGCCGCTGTCGTTCGGGCTCATCCTGATGGGGGCTCTGCTGGCAGTCTCGCTCGGATGGCTGGGGCACTCCCTGTCCCGCTCCTCCGCCTCTTAACATCCCGCCCGGCCTGACGGAAGGCTCCTCCAGCAACCGCATTCGTACACCTCCCCCGCAGCGCCCCGGGAGTAAGATGTTGGAGTGCAGGTCCAAGAGATCCAGGTTCGATCGATCCTGACCAGAACCGGCGGGTTTTTGAGAGAGGGGTACAGCCACACCCTCAACCCGTACCGGGGTTGCGCCTACGGCGGGGCGCTGTGCGGACTGGCGTGTTACGCGCAGCACAGCGTCTGGATCACCAGCGGCCGGGCCTGGGGAAGCTTTCTCGACGTCAAGGTCAACGCTGCCGAGGCGTACCGCTCGCAGGTAGGCCGCGAGAGGCGCTGGGCCGCGCCGCGTGGAGGGCTGCGCATTTACATGTCGAGCGTGACCGATCCGTACGTGCCCCAGGAACGACAGTACGGGATCACTCGATCCCTCCTCGAGGCGATGCTCGACGACCCGCCCGATCGGCTGGTGCTGCAGACCCACACTCCGTACCCGCTCCGGGACCTCGGGCAACTCCGTGACCTGCTTCCTCGCGTGCCGGATCTGAGCGTCAACATCAGCATCGAGACCGATCGCGACAGCCTCGGCCCGGGGTTTCCGACACATGCCACACCGGTGTCGGAACGAATCGCGGCTCTCGAGAAACTACGAAACGCCGGTATCCCCTGTGTGGCCGTTGTTGCGCCGATGCTTCCGATCGAAGACCCGCGGGAGTTTGCGCGCAGGCTGGACGTGGCCTGCGATCGGGTCGTGGTCGATCACTTCCTGCTCGGTGACGGAAGCCCCGGGGGCCTTCGCACCCGGCGCACCGGTTTCCCCTCGAAGCTCGAGGAGGCCGGATGGCCCGAGTGGACATCGCTGGAGGAGTTCG
>CBEVTG010000531.1:0-1672 GCA_965552745.1 uncultured bacterium | reverse complement strand
AGCGTGGCTGTTCCCGTCCCGAAGTGGATCCGGGGAACGCCGAGGTCCGCCAGGTCCTCGAAGATGGCCTGGGTGTGCGGCAGGACATACTGCCGGTAGTCATCCGGGCCAAGGGCCCCGACCCAGCTGTCGAAAAGCTGCACGGCCTGCGCCCCGGCCTCGACCTGGGCCGCCAGGTAGTCGCTCACGACCCGTGAGAGGCGGCCGAGCAGGTCATGCCAGACATCCGGCTCGGTGTACATGAGCTGCTTGGTGAGGATGAAGTTGCGTGACCCACGCCCTTCGATGGCATAGCTGGCGAGCGTGAAAGGCGCCCCGGCGAAGCCGATCACCGGCACCACACCCTCGAGCTCCCGCCGCACAATCCGCATGCATTCCATGACATGCCCCAGGTCTTCCTGCGGGTTAACCGGGCGCAGCTTCTTCACCTCGGCGGCGCTGCGTATGGGGTTTGAGAAGACCGGTCCCTCGCCTGACGCGAACTCCAGATCCAGTCCCATGGGCACGAGAGGAAGCAGGATATCGGCGAAGATGATGGCGGCGTCCACATCGAAGCGTTTGACCGGCTGTAGCGTGACCTCAGCCGCCACCTCGGGACGCTGACAGATCTCCAGGATCGAATGCTTGGTGCGGATAGCGCGGTACTCCGCCATGTAACGACCCGCCTGGCGCATGAACCACACAGGGGTGCAGTCGACCGGCTCGCCCCGGCAGGCCTGTAGGAATCGGGTGGCTCTGTGGCTCACGTTCTCCTCACGCGGGTGGATCAGGATTGCTTCGGGGCGTTCTGCTGCTCGTAGGCGGTGATTGACTCTTCCTGATCGAGCAGGAAGCTGAGCTGATCGATACCGTTCAGAAGGCAGTGACGGGCAAAGGGATCGACGGGGAACTCGGTCTTCTTGCCATCCGACAGAGCCAGCGTGCGGCTCTCGAGATCGATCGTGACCTCCTCCCCGGTATTGCCAAGGAGATGACGATGGATGTCCTCATCCACGGCGACCGGCAGCAGTCCGTTCTTGAGCGCGTTGTTCTGGAAGATCGATGCGAATGAGGTACTCACCACGGCGCGGAAGCCGTAATCCAGAAGCGCCCATGGGGCGTGCTCGCGTGAGGAGCCGCACCCGAAGTTATCTCCCGCGACGAGGACCCGCGCGCCCGCCGATTCCGGTCTGTTGAGGACAAAATCAGCCCTGGGACTGCCGTCCTCCTGGTAGCGCCAGTGATGAAACAGAGCCTTTCCCAGGCCGGTCTTCACCGTCACCTTCAGGAACTGGGCCGGGATAATCTGATCCGTATCGATGTTCTCGATGGCCAGAACGACTGTCTTCGAGCGAAGGGTCCGGATCGGTTCCAGGCTCAATGGAGCATCTCCCTCACGTCGATGATCTTTCCGGCCACCGCTGCCGCTGCAGCGGTCAAGGGGCTGGCCAGGAACGTGCGACCGCCCGCTCCCTGTCTCCCCTCGAAATTCCGGTTGCTGGTGCTGACCGCGTACTCACCAGCCTGTAGTTGATCCCCGTTCATGGCGATACACATCGAGCAACCGGCCTCCCGCCACTCGGCGCCGGCGGCTTTGAAGACGCGGTCCAGTCCCTCCGCTTCCGCCTGCTTCTTGATCGGCTGTGAACCCGGCACCACCAGGACCCTCACTCCCGGGGCCACCTGACGGCCT
>CBEVTG010000530.1:0-1678 GCA_965552745.1 uncultured bacterium | reverse complement strand
CAACCGTGAGAACAGGAGCGCCGGTGGCCAACCCAGGAGCAAGGACTGCCAGTAGTGCAACAAGAACAACGAGGTGGTGGCAACTTCGACCGCGGGGTACATCACGGAAATGGGCGCACCGCACGTTCGGCATCGGCCACCGAGCGCCACGTATCCCAGGACGGGAACGTTCTCGAACCACCTGAGCACGCGCCCGCATGTCGTGCAACGCGATGGGGGCGTCACCACCGACTGGCCGCGCGGGAGCCGGTAAATGCAGACGTTCAGAAAACTCCCGATGACGAGACCGGTGACCCCCAATACCAGGACAGCGGGAATTTCTGGCATCACCGGCTGGGGGATGGCAAGGCCGGCGGCTCCGCCGGGAGCGGAGCCAGCGGAGAGCCGCGCCCGAGACTCACCTTCCCCGAGCTGGGGTCCAGGGCATACGGGAGCCCGGCGGGATCGATCGGCATGGCTGAAAGGTCGGCTGCGCGGATGAGCTCCTGCCAGGAGGTCGGCCACCGCGACGTTCGTTGCTCGAACGCCTCGACCACAGCCGTCAGCTGGTCGATCTCGTCGAGCGCTCTCAACTGCTGTAGCCTGCGCAGCGAATCCGCCCGAATCCACTCGTTCTCGGCCGACTCGTAGATCTCCGACCACAGCATGCGCGAGGCGCTCCGGTTGCCGCCCTCGGTCATCGTGTTCGCCGCCAAGGACTTCAGCCACCACGACGCGCCGGGCACCTCGCTGGCCCGGCGAAACCATTCCCCGGCACCCTCGTAGTCGTGCAGCCACCAGTAGTGAATGAACCCGATGTCCTGCAGATATCGCCACCGCTCTGGCATCTGGCGGATGCCCTTCTGGAGCAACTCGATGGCCAGATCCGCACGCCCTGGTCCATCCGGGTACGACTCGGCCAGGAAAATGGAACCAAAGCGATAGGCCATGTTGAATCGCGGATCGAGGCTCGTGGTGATGTCGAGCAACGGGTAGAGCAGGTCGTATTGCTTGCTCTCTTCCTCCGACAGCTTCTTTGACCCGTAGTGCTGAATCGCACGAATCCAGTACCAGTCGGCCAGCAAGGCATCGAAGGACAGCGCCATGCGCTGAAGCACCGCCCCGTCCGGAATGTAGAGCAAGGCCGTCTCCGCTCGGTACTTCGCGTATCGATCGTCCCTGACGATCTGGAGCAGCACGCAGAGGATGAGGAGGCTCGAGATCGCGATCGAGAAGGCGAGCGCTGATGCCCCTCGTTTCCCCACGCTGTGGATGATCGACATCCGCCTCCGCTTACTTGAAGTCGCGTCGCGAGAAGATGAACACGGCCGCCACCAGCAAGGTCACGATGTAGGTGAGCCCGTACCCGGTGCTCAGCGCCATGTAGCCCCAGGTAACCGGCTGCGCATGGACGACAGCCGCTTTGACGTCGAACTGCCCGAAGTTGGGGAGCACATAATAGAACCCCTGCGCGAGGAAGGCGGCCACCCTGGACTCCAGGACGTTTTCGAAATTCATCTTGAAAGACCCCACGATGACCACCCCGAACGTGAGCACAGCCGACAGAATCGGGCTCGAGATGAAGGTGGAGAAGAAGAGCGCGACGGCCGTCACCAGCATGAGCTGTACGAAGATGAGAAAGAACGCTTTCAGCATCGCCGGATCCGTCGCCGGCGCCTCCCAGCTGCGCTTGACCGCC
>CBEVTG010000529.1:0-1696 GCA_965552745.1 uncultured bacterium | reverse complement strand
AGGTGCGCACCAGATCGCGCAGCTTCAGTCGGGCCTCTCCGATGGGGCGGCTGCGGATTCCGGAGAGCCCCGGTTCGTTCCCGTCGGCAAGACGGCGCCGGGCTTGTTGAGCACGTCTCGAAGCCAGGTTGCGTTCGCGTACTCGGGACGGCCAGGCGCTGCGTGTCCCGTCTCCTTCGTTCAAGGAGGCTCCCTCCGCGCCACCCGCGGTTTCGATTTCCAGGGGGCTGGCCTGCTCGCCTTCGGGCGTGGAGCCTGCGGGTTCGGCAATGAAGCCTCTCACCGTGCGAAACCCCATGAAGCCGGCCGCCAGACAGAGAGCCAGGAAGCCGATGAAGCTCGCCCGCGAAGAGGGGCGGTGCTCCTTGACCCAGAGGGCGACAGCTTCCGGCTCCTGGGCATTCCCGGTCTCCAGTGATTCGATCCGATCGAGTTCCTGGATGAGAGCGGGGTACCCGGAGGGCCGGTCGCCCGGCCGCTTGCGGAGCATGCGCTGCACGAGCCCCGCGAGGGGGTAGGAAATCTCCTTGACCAGGGTGCGGGGAGAGGGGGGGGGCTCCTGCAGGTGCTTCATAGCCACCTCGACCGGATTGGTCCCCTCGAAAGGCGGGCGGCCGGTGAGCAGGTGAAAAAAGGTAGCCCCCAGCGAGTAAATGTCGGAGCGGTGATCAACCTCCGCCCCGCGAACCTGTTCGGGTGACATGTACTGGGGCGAGCCGATTGCCTCGCCGGTCTGGGTGATCTGTAGAGAGGCGTTGCCTGCCGCCCGCTTGGCGAGCCCGAAGTCTGTGATCTTGAGCGTACCGTCCCGGGCCAGGATCAGGTTCGACGGTTTGATGTCGCGGTGGATGAGCTGTACACGGTGTGCCTCCTGCAGCCCGGTGGCAACCTGCCGGATGAGTCGCACAACCTCGAGCGGCCGCAAGCGGCTGCGCCGCTCGAGTCTCCTCTCCAGGGTTTCGCCCTCGATGAACTCCATGGCGAAATAAGGCATGCCCTGCTCCTCACCGATGGAGTAGATCTGCGCCAGATTGGGATGGTTCAGGGCTGCAGCGGAGCGCGCTTCGCGCAGGAAACGCTCACGTGCATCGCGTTCGTCGGCAAGGGCCGGCAACAGCGTCTTCAGCGCCACCCAGCGGTCCAGACCCGCGTCGCGCGCCTTGTAAACGACGCCCATGCCGCCCCGGCCCACGACACCAAGAATCTCGTACGGGCCAATTCGGGTTCCGGGCGCGCCGGAACAGGCCGTGGCTCGACCGGAAGGGGCGGCGAAGGTTGCCGGGCCCGCAGCGGATCCGGCTTGCGACGCTGTCTCGTTTCGACGCGTTGAAAACGTGCGGTTGCAGGAATGACAGGTGATGCGGACGGTACTGCCGGCCGCAGCGGCGGGCAGGCTCACCGTCTGTTCACTTCTGCAGGAGGGGCAGATAAACCGGGCCACGACTGGAATCTAGGGCCAGGATGGCGCAAGGCAAGGAGAGGGGGGGCCGGGCTCAGTTGTGGGGGGTGTCGTGGGTCAGGTAATCGACGATTGTCTTTTCGACGGCAGGATCGATCTCGGTGAAGCGGCAGCCGACCTCGTACTGACCGCTGAGGGGGTTCCGCAGCACACGGATGATCTGTGCTGTGACGTTGATGAGCGAGTTGCTGTGCGGCAGCATGAACTTGATCTTCATGACCTGGTCAATTGCCATCG
>CBEVTG010000528.1:0-1699 GCA_965552745.1 uncultured bacterium | reverse complement strand
GAGCGCAGGACGCACCCAGGATCCTGATCACGAATCCTGAGGATACCGACCTGGGGGCGGCCGCCTGGGACGAGCAGGTGCCGCGCCCCGTGGATCCGGACGATTTGATGCAGCGGATTTCCCGGATGCTCGGCGTCGCACAGCGTTCCTCCGAGCGCATCAGCATGCAAGTGGAGGTGGTCTACGGAAGCCAGCGCGACCAGGTTTCCGGCACCTGCCAGAATCTCAGCCCCGACGGCATGCTCGTTGTCGCCGCCCAGCCGCTCAAACCGGGAACTCGCGTTGAGGTGCAGTTCAAGCTGCCCGGGGAGGATGAGCCACTGCACGCGGTCGCCGAGGTGATCCGCCACACGCGTCTTGCGGGCAAGGATCGTCATGCGCTCGGACTCCGATTCACCGATCCGGATCCCTCCCTCCAGGAGAAGATCAAAGCCATTCTCGCTTGATCGGCACCCGGACTCCCCGATGCCCGGTATGTGTTCGGCCATGCCGCGGAGTATGCTGGGGGTCTGCACGGTGGTGTGGTGCCGACCTGACTCCTGTGGGCTCATCCCGATTTGATCGCAAACTGAAATCATGAGTGATTTCCTCCGCCTCCTGCGCCTTTACCGGCCCCATCTGGGACGTCTGGCGGTTGCCGCGACGAGCCTGTTGCTCGTGGGTATTCTCAGCGTCCTGCTGGTCAGCCTCATGATCTCCATGATGGGCGCCCTCGGAGGGGAATCCGGTACAGCGGCTGCAACGGTCGCTGCGCCCGGGTCCGGGGTGTCGTCCGAGCGCCTGGAAACGCTCAAGGGCGATCTGCTGGCACGGTTACAGGGCTGGATTCCCCAGATGCCCGCGCTGGAGCACGGTCCCGGGGCGTTCGTGGGGGTGGGATTGTGGCTCCTGGTCCTCATATTTCTCAAGGGAGTGTTCGAGTACATAAGCAGCTACGGGATGAACCGCATCGGCCTGGACGTCGTGCTCGATCTTCGTGATGATCTTTATGATCGAGTCCTGCGCCAACCGGCGCGCTTTTTCTGGCTCCATTCGACCGGCTCCCTCATGTCCCGCATCACGGGAGACGTCGGGCGAGTACAGAAGATCGCCTCGGGGGACATGGCGGAGATGTTACGGGCCGGATCAATCCTCATATTTCAGATGGTCTTCGTTTTCTATATCCATCCGGATCTGTCATTCATGCTCCTGGTCATCCTGCCGCTCGTGGTGTGGCCGATCGTTCGTTTCGGCCGCAGGCTGAAGCGCGCCAGCCGCAAGAGCCAGGAACTCATGGCTGAACTGTCGGCGGTACTCAACGAGACGCTCGGAGGGGTGAGGGTGGTCAAGGCGTTCGGGGCCGAGACGTTCGAGCGCGGGCGGTTCCGGCGGGCCCTCGAGCGGGCGCAGCGGCCGGCTATCAAGGCGGTCAAGCTCAGTTCGCTGACCACCCCCGTCATCGATCTGGCCGGCGCGGTGGCCCTGGTCGTGTTCCTGATTGGAGTGGGCTGGAAGGCTTCCGGGGGCCAGCTCGATCTGCGAACTCTTCCAGGCTTTCTGGCCGGCCTTGCCTATCTTTTTCTGGCGGCCAAGAGGCTGGCGCGGCTCAACAACAGTGTGCAGCAGGGAATGGCGGCGGCACGACGCGTCTTCAGCATCCTCGATCTCCCCCCCGAGCGCGCCGAGGATCCGGGTCTTCCGGATCTGCCGCCCCTCCAGG
>CBEVTG010000527.1:0-1699 GCA_965552745.1 uncultured bacterium | reverse complement strand
AAATCAGATCCTGGCGCATCCCGAGAAGCTCTTCACTGGCCTGGGCGGAGGGCTTCAGGAGGAAGTCGACCGCCCCGATCTCGAGGGCGCGGAAGACTTCCCGCCCGCCTCTTGCCCCCGTGACCACCAGGACCGGCACCGGTTGGTGGTGCATGATCCAGCGCAGAAAACCGAGACCTCCCACCCGCGGCAGATCGAGGTCGAGCACAATCAGATCGGGTGGATGCCGCAATGCCAGCCGGATCGCTTCCTCCCCGTCACCGGCCGCGGCCACCACTTCGAGCCCCGGTTCCGATTCGACCATGGATACGAGGGCGCGCCGCGTGAAAACCGAATCCTCCACGATGAGGACGCGCCGGGGCGATTCCGGGATCTGGCCGGTGCTCAAGCCTTCTCTCCCATGGCCCGGAAGTAAACAATTTCATCACCCCGTTCGATCGTCTCCAGACGGGTGGGGACATTGAGCAAGGTCTCGGAGCGACCCAGGAGAAGACAGCCACCCGGACGCACCCGGCTATAGAGTGCTTCCACGACACGACACCGCGCGGGAACATCAAAATAGAGCAGCAGATTGCGGCACAGGATGATGTCGAACTGACCCATCCACCCGCTCGGGCCTTCCCGGTACAGATTCAGGCGCCGGAAGCGGACCCGGCGGCGAACCGACGCGTGTACCCGCACTCCACCCTCCACCATTTCGAAGAAACGGCCCTTGCGTGCACGGCTCGTCTGGCGCAGGGAAGCCCTGCCGTAAACCGCGTGCCTCGCACGCTCGAGACAGGTCGCACTCATGTCCGTACCGAGTACCTCGATCGGCCCCTTCTTCCAGGCTTCCGCTTCCTCGAGAAGCATGGCCAGGCTGTACGGCTCCTCTCCTGCCGCGCAACCCGCGCTCCAGACACGCACTGGCTCCGTGCCTCGCCGCGCCCGTGCCTCCTCGATGAGGCCACCTGCCACAAATGAGAGCTGGGAAATCTCCCGGAAGAAATACGACTCGTGCACGGCCAGGAGGTCGAGAAAGATCTCCATCTCTTCCGAGCGGAGTCCTTCCGATTCCAGGTGTCTCTCGTACTCCGCGGGATCGTCGAGTCGCAGAGCGTGCAGACGCTGTCCCACGCGTGTCTCGACCTGGGGGCGCTGCCGGTCTGTGAGGCGGATGCCGCTGGCTTCGTAGACCCTTTCCGCGAGCCGTTTGAAGATGGCCTCGGTGAGACTGGGCTCAGTCAGCAGCAGGGACAGAGAGACCTCCCGGGATCAAGAGACGGGCGCCTGGCGGCGATCCTCGAGCCAGCGCTCCACGGCCGCCGCGTACGCGGGCTCCACCTGGGGAAGGTCCGGAAAGCGGCCCACCAGCAGTCGGCGCCCCTCGTCGAGCTCCACCTTGAACTCCTCCAGAAACTGTCCATTTCCCATGGCGGCCTGGAGGCGGTCAGGGTTGTAGAGAACGATGTCAGAAAGGATGATGCGGATGAGACGCTGCACATCCTCGGGAAGGGATGTTTCACCGGAGGCAGTCTTCCCCTCGGGTGGGATCGGAGTTTCGGAGGGCGGTGCAGCGCCAGAGGATGCAGGCTGGGCCAGGTCCGGAGCGCTTCCGAGCAAGACCCCCAGTCTCTGCTTCAGATCCTCGGGGGAAATCGCCTCCTCGATATAGTCATCGGCTCCGTACAGGTGCTCGGGTCCCCGCACGAAACGATCC
>CBEVTG010000526.1:0-1701 GCA_965552745.1 uncultured bacterium | reverse complement strand
GAAACAGAACTGGAGAAACAGAGAAATATTCATGACTCGTTGATTGCCCGGGGACTGGAGCTGATTACCGATTCCTACCTGGAGGTCATGAAATCGTTATGCAAGGAAAACGAGCTATCTTTCACTGGCACCTCCCTGGAAGGGAAAAACTGGAAGGAATTGGTCAAAGACATTAACGCTCATGGCTATGACCTGGTGGCCCTCGGTGCACATGGGATGGGAAAGGTTTCGGATTCGCTCGTGGGTACTGTAACGGAACGGGTTCTGCGCAGAGTGAAGACAGATGTTCTGATCTGCAAAAGCGAAGCGCCTGACAACACATCGGACCGGATCGTGGTCTGTCTGGACGGCAGCCCGCGCAGCTGGGGAGCCCTTATGCGCGGGATCGATCTTGCCCGTGCCTTTCAGAAAAAACTTTCCGCTGTCTCGGTCTTCGATCCTCACTTCCATCACGTGATGTTTGGGGCCCTCAATACGGTTCTCACTGACAAGGCGCGGAAAGTATTCAAGTTCGAGGAACAGGAGAAACTGCACGAAGAGATTATCGACAGCGGATTGGCAAAAATCTATCAGGCCCACCTGGATATTGCGACCCGGGTCGCTGAGGATGAAAACTTCAAGGTTGACACGCATCTGCTCGACGGAAAGGCGTTTCAGAAGATACTGGAGTTTGTTCGCAATAATCCACCCTGGCTGTTGATTGTGGGGAGAGTTGGTATTCACAGCGACGAGGAGATGGACATCGGCGGGAACACGGAGAATCTCTGCCGTCTGGCCAATTGCAATATTCTCGTCACGGAAACAATACACAAGCCCTCCGTCCAGTACCAAGCCGAGGCGACGGTTACATGGACGAAGGAAGCGGAATCCAGAATGGGCGCCGTACCGGAAATGTTTCGGGGAATGGCGAGAAAAGCGGTCGAAAACTACTGCCTTGACGAGGGGCATACAGTGATCACGTCATCCATCCTCTCGGCAGCTGTTAAAAAACTCCTGCCAGCGGAGATGATTGAAAGAATGGGCATCACGTTTGAATCGGATGAAGAACACCGTCAACTGGACGGCCCTCCCAAATCCTGCGACCGGGTGAAGGCATCCGAGAACAGGGTCTGGACGGATGAAGCCATTCGTCGACTTGAGCGTGTCCCGGTAGGCTTTATGCGAAACGCCGCCAAGGAGTCAGTGGAAGGGTACGCAAAGGAAAACGGAATCCAGCAGATCTCTCTTGACGTGGCAGAGAAAGGACTCGTACGTGCCAGGGACCAGATGGCTTCGGCCATGCGAGCAGGGGTTGGTCGAACGCAGGAACCTGCCGAAGGAAGTGCCAGTCGATGTCCTTTCCAAGCGGCGGAGCATGGATCGTTTGAGTGCGCCATGTGCGGCTATGTCTTGGAGGGCATAAAACCGCATACCTGCAACTCGTGTGGGACTGCTGGCACATTCAGATCGCTGACTGAAGCCGAGCGAAAGAACGTCTCTCAAACTGCTACTTCCCTCCTTCAATGGGACAAAAGAGCGCTGGCAAGAGTTGAAAGGATTCCCGCCGGTTTCATGCGCACCATGACGAAATGCCGCGTTGAGCAGTGGGCGAGAAAACATTCCCAGTTTTGGGTGACCATCGAGGTTGTGAAAGCAAAATATGACAGCTGGAAAGAGGGATCATCTTCTCTCCAGCAGGAGCTCAGCTGGAGAGAAGATGCC
>CBEVTG010000525.1:0-1722 GCA_965552745.1 uncultured bacterium | reverse complement strand
ACCGTCCCCACGCCAGGAGCGCATGCCACCGGCCATTGACAGGACGTTCTCGTAGCCCATCTTCTGCAGAACATCTGCCGCGAGAGCCGAGCGATACCCTCCCCCGCAGTAGAGAACGATCTGTGCCGAGCGATCTGGAATCTCGCGCTCGACATCACGCTCGATGATCCCCTTGCCTAGGTGCTTGGCATCTCGAGCCCGGCCCTTCGTCCACTCCGCGTCCTCGCGGACATCGATGAAGTGGAATGGGCGCTGTTCCTGTTGCCAGCGCCGCACCTCATCCACGCTCACCTCACGCACGCGTGTTTTGGCATCCTCCACCAGTTTCAGAAACCCTGCCGAGTGTTTCATGTGACTCGCTCCTTGATGTCGTTGCTGCTTACTTTACCAGACCCGTACCCGGGATGGTCGTATGTCTCCCGCGGGGGACGTCTCAAAGAGAGTATGATCGAACGATGAATGATTTGCGCAGCAGCATCCGCATGAGGCTCGATCAGGCCGGCGAGCATCTCCGCAAGGGAGACACCCCGGGAGCTCTGGACATCCTGCTGCCCGGCGTGAAGCCCGAGCAGGTCGAGGAACGTGCCAGGCCGAACGTCGAGTGCCTCACAGGACGGGTACGTGAGATCCAGAAGCGCCTGATCGGCTCTGCGCCGATCGATCCCTCGGGCGCCCGCGGTCTGGCCCAGATGATGAGCGTTTACGTGCGCGCCCTGGGGGAGATGAAGCACAGTCCGGAAGATGCCACGATCATTGCCAACCTGCTCACTGATCTGCAGGTTGGCAACCTGTCGCGACGCCTTCCGACCGAGATCCGTGACCGCTTGCTGGCGGCGCTAATCCACGCGGTCGTCGAGCTCTCGCCTGAAGCCTGATCCCCCCAGCTGGAGTAGAATAGGGATTGACAACGCGGCCACGCGGAGGTGCAAGCATGTGGCGAACCAGTTTTACACGCACCTTGTCCGTCCTGACTTTGGCCGCCGCCCTCGTCCTGGGGGCAGAGCCGGTGGCTCAGTCCGAAGCAGAATCCCAGACCCAGGCGCAGAAACCGAAACATCAGGCCGAAGTGGTGCCGCGAGCCTCGATCCCTCGCGAGGAGAAGGAACGTGAGAATCCTTTTCACGAGACCGTGAAATCGATCGAGGCGGGCCGAAATCTCTTCTCTAGCCAGTGCACGATGTGCCACGGAGCCCGAGGTGATGGCACGGGAGATCTCGCCAAGCGCATCGGCTGGAAGATGCCGGATTTCACGCGACCGGATCCGAAAGCGAAACGAACGGACGGGGAAATCTTCTACATCATCAGCAAGGGACACGGCCAGATGCCGGGAAACGAGGGCCGCCTTCAGGCGGAGTCACTCTGGAACCTGGTTAATCTGATCCGTTCTCTGCCCAGGTAGGACGCTGGGGCCGCCGCCAGCTTGAGCGCCGCGCGCGCGGACTTAGAGGGTGCCCGTTCACTCAGCTACCCAGCGCTTGAAATCGATGGCATACTCCTCACCTTTACATCCACTCCGCGTGGTGCCAAAATCTCGGAACCTGTAGTGCCAAGATGGTTGGCGATATGGCTTTCATGCGTATCAAGGAGACGGGGAGCGGTCGGTACTTCTATATCGTGGAGAACCGCCGTCGCGGCGACAAGGTGCGCCAGAAAGTCCTGGAGTACCTCGGCCGCGACCCCGATGCCGCGCGGCTCAGACGGGCCCTACGGTACTGGGGTGTG
>CBEVTG010000524.1:0-1732 GCA_965552745.1 uncultured bacterium | reverse complement strand
GGTGGAAATGCTGTTCGCGCTCGAACCCGGGGCGTCGAGCGAGCCGATTTCGGTCCCGGAGGGACTGGCCGTGGTGAAGTTGAGGGAGGCCCAGCCGCCCACAACTCCTCCGCTCGAGGAAGTGCGCGAGCAGGTCGAGGTGGACTGGAGGCGCGAACAGGCTCTATCGATCGGTCGGCGGCGCCTCGAGGAGGCCGGCTGCTACGGTGACCAGACGCCCGAACCGGACGCCGTGGCCGTTGCCCTCTCAGGCACCAGCGCGGAGCTAGGGCCGTTCGCACGCTCCAGCTTCCCGCCCGAACTGCCCCTGGTCCTGAGGGGGAGCGCCTTCGACACTCCTGAGGGCGGCTGGAGCCAGCCGGTGCTGGACGGTGAAACGTTCGCGGTCCTGAAAGTGCTGGAACGTCCGCCGCTGGACGAGGACACGATCGCCTCGACCCGGGACAGTCTCAGGCGCTCTCTTCTCTTCGAGAAGCGCAACCGCCTGTACACCCAGATCCTGCAGCGCCTGAGGGATCGCGCCAGTATCGAGATCAACCGGCCGCTCATCGAACAAATCGACCGTCTTTGAGGCGGCGCCGGTTGCCCGCGCGAGCCCCGGAACCTACATTATCTCTAGACTCTAATCTTTAAATGGAAATTATGGAAAGCAAAAAGGGGCGGCTCTCAGCTCTTCCCCTCGCACGGCCCTCGTTGCGCCAGGGACTGGAAGCCCTGCACGCGCGCGACCCGCTGCGGGCGATGGCGCATTTCGAGGCGCTGCTGCGCCTGGCCCGGCAGTCGCCGGACAATGCCCTCGAGGCAAAGGCTCTTTCATATTATGGCCTGGCGGCGGCCATGCATTCACGGCACCGCCGCGACGCGATCGGCTTTTGCGAGCGGGCCGTGCAGATTGAGTTCTTTAACCCTGACCTGTATCACAACCTGGCTCAGGTCTACCTGACGCACGGGCTGCGCCGCAAGGCGTACGAAGCAAACCAGCGGGGGCTGTCGCTGCAGCCCGGCCACTCCGGCCTGCTGCGCCATGGGCAGATCGGTATCGGCCGGCGCCGCCGGCCTTTTGTACCGTTCCTGGATCGCACACATCCCCTCAACGTGCTCATCGGCCGGCTGCGCGACGATCTCGAGCGCCGGCTATGCGACATCATTCCCGATGCTCAGGTGAACGCGAAGAACGGTCGCCGCGCACCGCACATCAGCAACATCTCGATTCCGGGAACTGACAGTGAGTCCATGCTCATGCATCTGGACCTGGCCGGAATCCTTTGCTCTTCTGGGTCCGCGTGTAGCACCGGCTCGGTAGCACCGTCTCATGTGCTCACGGCCATGGGGGTTCCCAGTGAGCTCGCCACCGCCTCGCTCCGCTTCTCGTTCTCGCGGCACAGCAGCGAGCAGGACGTCAATGGTGTGGTTGAGGTCATGCCGCATGTGGTGGAGAAGGTGCGGAGGTTGAATGTCGCCTTGGAGCGGAAATGATTTGTCTGGCGACATGAACAAGGCCAGGGTTCTCGCCGCCATGTCAGGCGGGGTGGATAGCAGCGTCGCCGCCGCACTACTGGTCGAGGCGGGGTACGAGGTCGTAGGGACGACCATGAAGCTATTCTGCTATGGCGATACTGTGCCCGATCGTCCCTGCTGTTCGCTGGATTCCATCACTGACGCGCAGCTGGTGGCCGCGCGCCTCGAGATTCCGCACTACGTGCTCAACTTCGAGGATCGGTTCCGCCAGCAC
>CBEVTG010000523.1:0-1742 GCA_965552745.1 uncultured bacterium | reverse complement strand
TGCCCTGACGAATGCGCCACCGTCATCGGGGCGGCCGGCTGACCGTCATGATGAACTGGTAGAGGCCCGCAATGATCCCGAGCGTGAATCCGGCAACGGTCAACCAGGGCCGGGTACCCCACGATCGATCCGCCCAGTAACCCAACCCTCCCCCGAGGAGAAGGCTGGCCACCAGATTCCAACCCAGCGAGCCGGCCAGAGCCCACGCACGCCGCCACTCGTCCTGACGGTTCTTCTGCCGCCCGGGCTTTTGAGGGTCTGGTTGCGCCAGCGTGGCTCCTTACCGCGGAGCGCCAGATCGTAGCAAAACCAGAGGGTATTTTCAAACGCGCGGCCGGGAACTCAGTAAAGAACCACTTGCTGGGCCAGCCACACGAACGGCTGCGGATAAAGACCGATGAAGAGCGTGAACGCCAGGCTGATTGCCAGTGCCGATGCCAGCGCTCCGGACGGCCGCAGGCCGCCCTCCTCTACCGCCTCTCCCATGTACATTTGCACGACCACCCGCAGGTAGTAGTAGAGCGACGCGGCGCTGGTCAGCACGGCCAGAACCGCGAGCCACACATGGTCGGCCTTGATCGCCGCTCCAAATAGATACCACTTGCCGATGAATCCGGCTGTGGCCGGAATGCCTCCCAGCGAGAGCATGAACACCAACATCGCGAAAGCCGCAAAAGGCGCGCGTCGTGCCAGGCCCGCGAAGTCAGCCACCTGATCGCCCACCAGGCCTTCACGTCTCAAGCCCACGATCAGCCCGAAGGCTCCCATGTTCATGAACGTGTACGCCAGCAGGTACACGAGGATGGCCACCATGCCCCGCGCGCCGGTTTCGGCGCCACGCTGCACGGCCAGAACGCCCATGAGCAGGTAGCCGACGTGGGCGATGCTGGAGTAGGCCAGCAGGCGCTTCACGTTGTCCTGCAGCAGGGCTCCGAGTGTGCCGATAGTCATGCTGGCCGCCGACAGGATGACCACCAGGGGCGCCCAGTGCATGCGGGTGGAGAGCATGCCTTCCACGAGGATGCGCAGAACGATGGCAAAACCAGCTGCCTTGATACCGGTTGAGAAAAACGCGGTGATCGTGGTGGGCGCCCCTTCGTAGGTGTCAGGAGCCCACATGTGGAAAGGCACCGCAGCAATCTTGAAGCCGAGCGCCACGATCATCAGGATGAGTCCGAGGACCAGGAGGGGGTGGTTCACCAGACCCTCCGCGATGGCGTCGGAAATTACACGCAGGTGGGTGGAACCGGTCACCGCGTAAATGAGCGAGATGCCGTACAGGAAGATTCCGGTTGAAAAGGATCCGAGCAGAAAATACTTGAGCGCCGCCTCGTTCGAGCGGCGGTCGCGCTTCAGGTAGCCGGCAAGAATGTATGTCGATATCGCCATGGTCTCCAGGCCAACGAACAACAGAATCAGGTCACGGGCGGAGACCATGAACATCATGCCCACCACGGAAAACATGATGAGGGCGTAATACTCACCCGTGTGCGCATCCTCAACATCCAGATACCGGGTGCTCATGAGCATGGTGAGGATAGCCGCCAGCAGAAAGAGCGCCTTGAAGAAGACGGCGAACGGATCCACCACGAACATGTCGTTCCAGGCTACGAACTCCTGCCCGGGCATTTCGGAGGTGCGCTTGAAGAGATCCAGCAGGGGTGCGCCGACCGCGGCGGTCACGGCAATGGAGAAGTAGCCCAGCCAGCGCGGTTGAAAGGCCCGCCGCGGGACGGAGAACA
>CBEVTG010000522.1:0-1750 GCA_965552745.1 uncultured bacterium | reverse complement strand
GCCTTGAAAATACTTGAGGATCTGGAACAGAAACAGGAAGTACCACTCGGGTCGAGCCACGAAGTTGGAGGCCGGCTGTGCCGGCGCGAACAGATCGGAGCCATGCGTCCGATACGTGAGCCACACGAGCACCGCGGCAGTGATCGCCATGGCCAGCATGTCGAAGAACAGCTGGTGGGGAATGAAGCGGTCGATCTTCTTGACCACTTTGAGCAGCCGCTCGGCATGGGCCTTGGAGAGATCACGCTGGTAGGGGGTGGGCCGGACTTGTTCCCGCGGCAGCAGGGCGAAGATCTGCCAGTGACCGCCGATCGGATCCCGGTACAGGGCGAGACTGCGCCCACCGTCCGCCTCGATCTGATCGACGAGCTGGAGCACCTCGTGAGGCGGGTCGCCCTCCTCGGGGTGAATCCCGAAGCCCATGCGCGCCATAATGCTCCTCCTGATGCTCACACGTTAATCGCAGAGGAGGATTTTAGGCAAGGGTGCCGGGGCCCGGAGGTACAATGAAAGACACGGCGAGGTACGGGAGGGCGAGAATGCCCCTGAGCACGAGGCTGAAAGAGCAGGCCGCGCGGACCTTGGAACGGGAACACGGCCATCCGTTCGTCCGAGGACTGGGGGACGGGACTCTCGACCCCGAGTGCTTCAAGGTCTGGCTGCGCCAGGATTACCTGTTCCTGATCGCCTATTCGAAGGTCCTGGCGCTGGCGGCCGCGCGAGCGGACGATCTCGAGAATATGGCGCGATTCGCCGATCTGCTGCAAACAACCCTCCGCGGCGAGATGAACCTTCACCGTGTCTACGCGCAACGCTTCGACATCGGCGAGGCTGATCTGGCTCGGGAGGAGATGGCGCCGACCACCCGCGCCTACACCAGTTTCCTGCTGTGCGTGGCGTGGGAAGAACCGCTGGCCGCCATCGTGGCCGCACTCCTGCCCTGCGCCTGGGGATACTCCGAGATCGCGCGTCGGTTGGCGGCCAAAGGCGCTCGAGAGGGGGATGCACGCTACCGCGAGTGGATCCGGACTTACGCCTCGGACGAGTTCGCGGAGTACGCCGCGTGGCTCCGGGGGCTTCTCGACCGGCTCGCGGAGGACTCGGCGGAGCCGGAACAGCGACGCCTTGCGGAGATCTTTCTCACGTCCAGCCGCTACGAGTTTCTTTTCTGGGAGATGTGTTATCAGCGAGAGACCTGGCCGGTCTAGATAACGACCGGGCAGGTCGGCTCACAATTTAGTAGGGAGGCGACGATGAAGATGAACCGGAAACGAGTGACCATTGTAGCAGCCGTCCTGCTCGCGGGGATCCTGATCGGGCTGCAGGCAGGGACCGAAGCCGCGGTCGGGAGCCGCAGCACCCGGAGCGGACCGATTTACAGCTCCAGCGAGGCGGTGCAGTATGCCCAGGACATCCTGGTGAAGGATCGGCTTCTCGATCCCGGGTCGTTCACACGGGGTGAGAGGGATCGGGCGACCATCGAAGCCCTGCGCAAATTCCAGCGGCGTCATTATCTGAGACCGACGGGACTGATCGATCCCGAAACGATGGGCGTCCTCTCCAGCCATGGCCTGATGACCCTGGCCGAGGGCCCGGTCGAGAAGGAATCGATGGAGGTTGCGCAGCGACAGAGCGACGAACCCGAGGTCGAACCGGTGGCCGATGAGGAGACGGTGACCCTCACGGCCGCGGCGACGGAGAGCGATATAGCCGAGCCGGTCCCGCAGGAGGAGGTTCCTGTACGCACCAT
>CBEVTG010000521.1:0-1770 GCA_965552745.1 uncultured bacterium | reverse complement strand
CGCCTTCGTGTTCTATCCGATCGTCGGACTCATCCCCACGGCGTTCTTCGTGGCCTCTTTGAACGCTGTGGTCGGGATCTGCCTGTTGACCCAGGCGAGCAAGGTCCAATCGCAGGAAAAGCGACAGTACCACGCCCTGATCGTCTTACAGTCTGTTCTGTTGGTCATCATGGTTGCTTGCCTCACGTCGGCCAGTGACATCAACGAGCTTTTTCTGAGGCACTACCTCGGATCGTGAGGGGGAAATAGCAACGAATACCGACTTTGGCAAGCATTACCTGATCGACTTACGTGGTTGCGACCCGGAGATCATCAAGCTGGTGGATCCAACCAGGGAGATCGTCTTGCGAGCTGCTAAGGAGTGCGGGGCGACGATCCTGGATGATTTCTTTCACCAGTTTCAGCCCTTCGGCGTGAGCGGGGTGGTGTTGATCGCCGAATCTCACATCAGCGTCCACACCTGGCCGGAGAATGGTTTTGCGGCAGCGGACATTTTCACCTGTGGCGAGATGCAGCCCCAGGTCGCCATCGACATTATGAAGAAGGATTTCCGGGCCAAAGAGGCGACCGTGAAGGTCGTCGTAAGAGGTCAGCTCGATCATGCCTGAACGAGCCCCATCGACCACCGGTTCGCCAACCGGGTCCGTGACCGTCGTATACGTCCTGTCGCTCATTCTATCCGCATGCAGTCTTTTGTACGAGCTGCTCATCGCGCAGACGTTGACCATGATTGCCGGGAACATGGTGGTCTGGTACAGCCTCACCGTCGGCATATACCTGGCGGCCATGGGCGTGGGCGCCATCCTCTACGGATCACCGGCCCCATCCCGGGGCTGGGGTCGCCTCTATCGGGTCGAGATCATGCTCAGCCTGATCGGCGCCTCCGCTGTCATCCTGCTGAATCTCGCGCTTTCCGTGTACCTCGTGCAGGGAGGCGGGGATACCGGGACACTGAGCATGTTTGTCTTCTTCGGCTTGTCGTTCACGGTCACTTTTTTGATCGGGATCCTCACGGGGATGGAGCTGCCGCTCCTTATCCATCTCGGCAACGAGATTAGCGCCGGAACGAACGTGACGAACCGGGTGCTCGGTTGGGACTACATCGGAGCCCTGGCGGGAGGCGTTACGTTTCCTCTCTACCTGGTTCCGTTCCTCGAACTGCACACCATCGGATTCGTGATCGCCGCTCTCAACCTGCTCGTCGCAGTATACATTCTCTTCAGATTCCTCGCCCGTGCGCCGTGGATAATACTGAAAACACTCGGCAGCGCCGCCTTCGCCGTGGTACTCATCATCGGCTACTTCGCCGGTCCGGACATTGAACAGTTTTTCCTGAAAAAGTACTACTTCTACCTGGAGGCGGACCCAAGCCTCACGAGCCTGTTCGATCCGATGCCCGATATGCCCTTCGTATATCGCGAGAGCTCGCCCTACCAAAAGATCGACCTCGTCCGTGTTCCCGGTCAGTACGATGATTTCATGGAAGCCTACTCGTCAAATTTCATCGAAGTCCCTTCGAAACCGAAAGACCACTTCCTGTTCCTCAATGGAGATTTTCAAATCGCCTCCAATCACGAGGAACTCTATCACGAGTGGTTCGCGCACGTACCCATCATCATCAACGGGAAGGTACCTGAGAATGTTCTGATCATGGGGGGCGGTGACGGCCTCCTTCATCGGGAACTACTCAAGTACGATGAAGTAAAAAGCATTGTCCACGTCGACCTCGATCACCGCCTGGTGGCACTTGCGAAGACTCATCCGATCCTC
>CBEVTG010000520.1:0-1796 GCA_965552745.1 uncultured bacterium | reverse complement strand
CCCCACACCACGTTGCCCACGACCGGGAACGTGCGCAGGCAGTTCACCGCCACCCGGCCGCGCAGGTCGTGGGCCATGCTGACCCCTGCCATGTTCACCGCCGCTTTCGACATGCGGTAGCCGTACGATTCCCCCGAACCGTTGTCGGCAAGGGAGCCCATGAGGCTGGTGATGATGGCGACCCTGGATCCTCTCTGGAGATTTCCAAGTAGTGCGGCGGTCACCCGGAGGGGACCCAGCGAGTTGATCTCAAACTGCCGCCGGATACGATCGAAACCGAGATCGTCGAATGTTTCCTGCGACGCGATACCCGCGTTGTTGATCAATATGTCCAGCTTGACGCCCTCGAGCGCCCGGGCGAGCTTCGCCACCGAGGCGTCCTCCCCGACATCGACCCCCGTGTGTACGGTTACTCCGAGCCCCTCCAGCGCCGGAGAACTCTGACGGCAGGTCGCGATGACCTCATCCCCCCGTGCCCTGAGCTGGCGGCAAAGCTCCAGTCCGATTCCTCTATTCGTTCCGGTAATCAGCACCCTGGCCATATCAGCCACCGTCTGTGTTTGAACTGTTCCTCACGGCAATTCGGACCTAGACTCCAACGGCTCCAGCTCTCTCATGGCGAGCCTCGGAGTCGAGTAAAGCACCGGCGTGTCATCGAACTCGAGAGCGGTCGACTCGCTGGCGAAGTAAAATAGGTGTCCATCGTGACGGCGTCTCGGCGAACTCTCCCCCGGCCGGAACCGCTCCAGCGTCACGGGATCCGTCAAGAGTCCGGTGTATCGATGCGGCTGCACGAGAAAGCTCGCCTTCGAGTCCGGCGATGAGACGTAATACGTCTCGTAGTTGACGAACACCCTGTGATCGGCGTCCAACCGGGCCGGTGCGCCGGGGATTACTGCGCAGGGGAGCGATAGGTGCAGATCCGTCAGAAATCGCTCCGGGCCTTGCACGAAGACCCTCGCGCAGGGCGGTCAGCAGAAGCCAATCGGGCGCCCATTGACGTAGGCGGCCGGCATCTTCGCGCTCAGGCGGGTACGCCGCACCGGGCACCGATCGTTCAGGGTCACCAGTCCGCTGTCGTAGAAACGCAGCCTGGGAAAGTCGTCCCCGGAGTAGACATAATTGGCGAGGATCTGGTGTTTGACCCCTCTTCCGGAACCGGCTTCCGCGCCGTCGCCGTCGCCGCCCCCGTTCGCACAGGCTACCACTGCGGTCACCATGAACAGAAGCGCAAAATCCTTGATCCGTCCACATCGGAACGTTGAGATTCGCGAGATTCGTGTGCTTTCTGCCCGCTGTCTCACAACCCCTCTTTTCGCAGAGCGCGCTCGGCTCTGAAGAGGGTGGCGATCGACTTGGCATCGCGGATGTCCCCGGTGGCGGCACGCTTCAGGGCGTCTTCGAGATCGAAGCGCTGCACTTCCAGGACCTCGTCCGGGTCCAGCTTCTGTCTGCCGGGTGTGAGATCGGTGGCCGCAAACAGATGGATTTTCTCATCGGTGAATCCGGGCGTGGTCCAGATCCAGCCGAGCGGGATCAGTCTGCCGGCCCGGTAGCCTGTCTCTTCCTCCACTTCCCGCAGAGCACAGACATCGGGAGGCTCTCCTGCATCGAGCTTACCGGCAGGCACCTCGAGAATTGCACCGCCAGCGCAGTGCCGGTGCTGGCGGATGAGGAGCACCTCCCGGTCGTTCACGAACGGCAGCACGGCAGAGGCTCCCGGATGGTGGATGACCTCCAACTCGGTTTCATTGCCGTTCGGCAGGCGAACCCGCTCGAGGCTCAGCTTCACCACC
>CBEVTG010000519.1:0-1809 GCA_965552745.1 uncultured bacterium | reverse complement strand
TCGCCACGAATGAGAGTTGGACTGACAAGAGTGGTGAGAAGAAGGAGCGCACGGAATGGCACCGGGTGGTGGTCTGGGGCAAGCAGGCCGAGGTTTTGAGCGGGTACCTCAGCAAGGGCCGTCAGGTGTACGTCGAAGGCTCACTGCAGACACGAAGCTGGGACGACAAGTCGGGCAACAAGCGTTACACCACGGAAATCCGGGCCACTCGTGTGCTGATGCTCGGGCGTCCGGAAGGCGGAGCGCGTCAGCCGGCGGACTCGCCGGCCGAAGCGGCCGAAGCGGCCGAAGCGGCCGAACCGGCCGATGCGGCTCCCGCGGCTGGAAACGAATACTCCGAGGACGACATTCCGTTCTGAGCCCGCCTGAAGGCGGGAACCCATAACACTGGAAGGGGGGCGGGCCGGCTCTCAGCCGAGTTCTTCGAGGCGCTCGCGCGCTTCCTGCTCGTAGGGCGAGTTCGGATACGCGTCGATGAGCTGGTTGTAGAGGGCTCGTGCTTCGGCGAGCTCGTTGACCTGCTCGAGGCAGCGTGCTCGCCCAAGAAGCGCCAACTCACGCGGAAACAGCGGCGGGGCTTCGTCAAACAGCGTGCGGTACACACTCCCGGCCTCGCTCCACAGACCGGCCGCTTCGTGTGTTTCGGCCAGGGCGACTCTCGATAAGGCCCGCATGAGCGGGCTGGGGCGGAGCGACAGCACTTCCTCGAAGGTCTCGGAGGCCTCCTCGTACCGGTCCATTTCGCGCAGGGCCAGGCCCCGGTAGTAAATCGCCTGGGTGACCGCCGCACCGGTGCTGTACTTCTCGGTGAGCTGGTCGATCGATTCGAGCACCGCCTGGTATTTCTGCTCCCTGCTGGGATAGCTGAGCCCGGCCGACGTGTCCTGGAAAACCTGCTGCTGCTCCCCCTCGACAGTGGCGTTGTAGCGGCTTTCCACCTCACCGAGCGCGGAGAGCGCTTTCTGCTCCCGGGCCTGCCACCAGGCGCGCGTGCCCGCTCCAAGAAACATGACCAGCACCAGCGCTACGGCACCCGGGATGACGATCCTGCGGTTATCTTCGAGCCAGCGAGCCACGCGCACGACGATCGAGACGAACTCGTCGTGCTTGATTTCCTGTCGGGTCAATCGTTCATGAGCCATGGCACCATTATAGATCGGCTGCGCGGGAGCCAGAAGGATACCTCGCATCGCGTGTGGTACGATTCAGCCGCCTATAACCTGACCCGTAAGATGCAGAGCACGATCGGAACCGTCCCGCGACCACACCTTGCAAACGGACGTGCCCTCCTGCTCGTAGCGAGCATGGTGATGCTCTGCGCCGGGTGCTCCTCGCGGCGCCAGGCCAGTGTCTCTCAGGCCGAACCCGGGCCTCATGATCTGGTGAGGCGCAGCTCCAGCCATCTGCGCAGCACGACGCTCGACGTCTCCCTTCGGTACCATGAAGGGGGCGATAAGAAATTCCCGTTCGTTCTGCTGCGCCTCAAGAACCTGACCAAGGCGCCGATCTATGCCAACCTCGATCAGATCACCCTGCGCCGCCCGGGGAAGGCGGATCAGGCCCTGCGGCCGGCCTGTGACCGCGACCGCACGACCGTGGCCCGGCTGGCGCCGCGCGAGGCGCACTGGTGCGGCAAGTACGCCAACCCCGGTCACAGCATCGATCTACCGCTCGGTCTGTTTGATATCCCTCCTCCCGAAGGGGCCCTGGAATTCGATCTCGTGCTGCCGATCGTCTTTGACACCGGGGATCCGACCCCGGTGACCTTCTCGAACCGGGTCGACCGCGGGAACTGGCGCATCTTCCCTC
>CBEVTG010000518.1:0-1818 GCA_965552745.1 uncultured bacterium | reverse complement strand
GAGCTCCGGCGCTTGCATGGGCAGTGTTCCCAGGCCGACGAACTGCTTGGGAAAACAGATGAACAGGAGGGGGGCCTGCTCGCGTAAATACTCCTCGATGACCCGTCCCGCAGCCAGACGCCTCGGTTCGTCAACCGCGGAGATCTCACGCTCGAGAAGGGGATCCAGATGAGGGTCTGAGTAGCCACCGTAGTTGAGCCCTTCCTCGGCCTGCGAGGAGTGCAAAAAATCGAACGCGCGCGCTTCGGGGTCAAGCCTCCATCCGTGCACGGCGGCCACGAACTCGCTGCTGCGCAGCCGACGAACGAGTGAGAATGCATCCACCCGCTCGAGACGGACCTCGACGCCGATCCGGGCCAGATCTGACTGAAGCAACTGGGCGGCATCACGCCGGACCGGATCCTCCAGGGCGTAGAGGAGCGGAAAGGATAGCCTCTGTCCCTGTCGATCACGCCAGCCATCCCCGTCCCTGTCGATCCAGCCCGCCTCCTCCAGCAATTGTTGTGCTCCCGCGGGATCGTAAGGCAGGGCGGCGACGCCGGCTCGAGCCCTGCGCCAGACCGGAGGATAGAGCGTCGCCGCAACCCGTGCCTGGCCGCGACGCGCCCGGGTCACGAACGCCTGCCGGTTGAGCGCCATGGTCAGCGCCTTTCGCAGGCGCGCGTCGCCGAAGGTTTCCGGGAACTTTCTTATGTTCCAGACCACGACGTAGATGACCGGCCGGTCGTACTCGACCACCCTGAATGAGCTCTCATCGGCATGCGCATTCTGGGCGCCGGGAGTCTGCAGGATGGCGATATCGACGTCGCCCCGTTCCAGCGCGCGCCGGGCGGCCAGCGCTTCCGGAATGATATCGAACAACAGGTATCGGATCGCCGGTGCTTCACCCCACCAGGTGGGGTTGCGTTCCAGCAGGATCCATTCGTTGCGGCGCCAGCGCGAAAGACGGTACGGTCCGCTGCCGGAAAGCCAGGGTTGCTGACGCCGGATCGTGTTCCCGTTTCCCCCGGGCAGGATCGCCAGGCGCTGCCACGGCATCACGCTCAGCGGTGCCGTGGAGGCAAAGCGCACCCGGATCTCCTGCTTACCGATCATCTCGATCGAGGTGATCTCGCCCAAGAGGGCCCTGAGATCGAGGGAAGGGATCCGGGGATCGAGCGCTCGCTCGAGAGTCGCTTCGATGTCGGCGGCCACGAACCACGAGCCGTCCTCCCACTGGACTCCGGGGCGCAGGAGGAACCACCAGGCGTTCTCCTCCTGCTCGCGTCTCCACTCCAGGGCGAGGCGCGGCACTGGTTGCAGATCGGGGTCCAGATCAATCAGGGGTTCAGCAATGAGGGTCGAGACCAGACGGGCGAGGGTGTTGTGTTCGGTGATCGGATCGAGGATCCCGGGGTCAGCACGAATGGCGATGCGCAGGGTCTCATTCCGGTCGGGTGGGGGCGGTTCGGGAGTGGAGCAACCCAGGGGTATCGCCAGGCAGCAGGCGATCCAGGTGAGCTTCAGCCGGCTCTGTCCGGCGCGCTGTTCAGCGGCCGGAGGGCCGGTCCGCGGTCCAGCGCCACTGTGCCCGGTTGCCATCGCTGTCGGAAGCCTCAATCCGAACCCGGCGCGGCCGCGCGTTACCCAGCCAGCGATAGGTTTCGCTGCGGGAGTCTTCGAGGCCGTCATCGGGGGTGAGCCGCCGGGCCGGATTCTGATCGACATACAGTTGCACACTGCTCAGCGTGCTCAGTTCGTCCGTGACCTCGAAGTCGATCTGCGGGGAGTTCTGGTCCAGGCGGCTGCGCTGGATCTTGATGAGGGGTGCGGTGTGAT
>CBEVTG010000517.1:0-1837 GCA_965552745.1 uncultured bacterium | reverse complement strand
GGCAGTGTATTCCGCGTTCTCGCTGAGGTCACCTTGCGCCACTGCCGTCTCGATCGCCTTCGGCAGCGTGACGCTCAGTTCGTGTAGAAGTGCTTCGGCCTCACCGTTGAGGCGCTCCAGTAGCTCGTCCAGCACGTACAAGGCTCCTTGCAGCATGATGAATGGGAATAGCTTGTCCAGCGGGTCTCGTGACCACACAGCACCGATTTTGCAGGGGCGCCGCACGGAGAAAAGTAATGCGCGACCCGGCCTTGGGCCGGAGCGCGGATGGGTGATGGAGGTGCCGGGAATCGCACCCGGGTCCGCGAACCCCTCACCATCGGTTTCTACGTGCGTATCCGAGGATCCAGTCTCGATGAAGGCAGGGCTCCTCGACGGCCCGCAGTCATCCAGCCGCACATGGCTTGCGCCATCTCGCCTCCGTAACCAACGGCCTGCTTCGGAGACCAGCCCGAATCATCGGCGCTCCAAGGGCCGCCTCGGGCGGGCAGTCCAGGGAACGGGCCACGCTAGTTACGCAGCCAGAGCCAAGTTGTCGTTGGCAATTGTGTTTTTTCCCGGTGTTTCGCGAGGTGCCGGGAAACCTCGGCACGCTACCTCAGGATCCGAAAACGCGTCGAATCTGATTCACCCCCCTCGTTATCAATCAGCCGGATCTGCTCGCACAGGAGGGCCGCCGAAGCAGCCCTCTGTCTTATTTCACACTAATCGGATCGTCAGGTTCCGTCAATGCGGCGGTACCACGTGACCAACTGGCTGGTGTGCTTTGACAGCCTTTCGCTGAAGGGAATATACTGCAGGTTCTCGAAGCACACGAATGACCGGGCTGGAGGGGCGACGTCCTTCCGTGGCCAGGAGAAGATAAATGCAACTACGTGATTTCTTTACTCTGGAAGCAATCAACCTCGATCTGGTGGCGGAGACGAAAGACGAGGCCCTCAAGGAACTTGTCGGTCTCCTGGGGCTGGATGAGAAGTCAAGGGGCATCCTGTTCAAGATGCTGAAGCGAAGGGAGAATCTGGGGTCCACCGGGATCGGCCGGCGCATCGCCATTCCCCATTGTCGGTCCCTGGTAGTCAACCGTCTCAGGGTCGAGTTCGGCAGGAAGATCGAGGGAATCGACTTCGACGCCATCGACAAGAAGTCCGTGCAGCACGTCTTCCTTATCGTGGCCCCTCCCCTGGAGGTGTCGAATCAGTACCTGCCCGTTCTGGGACGGATCGCTCAGTTCGGCAAGGAACCGGACGTACCCGAGCGGCTCACGCAGATCGAGGCGCCGGAGGAGTTTATCGCACTGCTGGAGGATAAAGGGGTCTGAGGATGCACCCGCAGCTTGAGCTCCTCCTGGAGCTCCAGGACATGCACGCTCAAAGACAGGCCCTCCGCGACGAACCGCTCAGGAAAGTGGAGGAGGAGGTCTTCGAGCTCAGACCGATAGAGGCCCTCGAGCTCCTCGACGACAAGATCGAGGAGCTCACCGAGCGGCTGGACCCGACCATACAGAGGCGGTACGTAGATCTAGCCGGAACGCTGGACAGGGCAGTTGCGCCGGTTCTCAACGGCATCTGCTACGGTTGTTTCGTGGCCACTCCGACGGCCTGGTCTTCGGAGGCGGGACGCAACGACAGGATCAGCGTGTGCGCCCACTGCGGGAGATTCCTCTACTACGTTGACTGAAGAGGGCTGGTAAAGCGGACCGCTGTGTTTCTTCAACAGCCCCTCAGCTGTCTCTTGCTATCCTGCCCTCAGACGTGCGGCGTGTGACACCGATGCGGTCCATATACTCCAACAGCGGGATCAGGTACTTCCGGGTTACTCCCAGCGCCTCACGGAAGTC
>CBEVTG010000516.1:0-1838 GCA_965552745.1 uncultured bacterium | reverse complement strand
GTTGGAATCGATGCCTGCGGGCCCGTGAGCAGTGTCGCCCTGATCCGCGATGACACCCTGCTTGCCGAGGAACGGCTGCCGGTGGGCGCGCGGGCGAGCCGGGAAGTGCTCCCTGCGCTCGACCGTGTCCTGACGGGCACCGGGCTGAGCCTGGAGAGCGTGGACGGTTTCGCGGCAGTGCGCGGACCCGGCTCGTTCACCGGCCTTCGCATCGGCCTCGCAACGGCCCGCGGGCTGGCGATGGCGGCGGGCAGGCCCGCGGTGGGTTTCAGCGCTCTGGATCTGCTCGCCCGGCAGGCACCGGCGAAAGCTTCGCGAGTGTGCGTGTGGATCGACGCGAAGCGCGAGGAAGTCTATACAGCGGAGTATCGTAAAAGCGGAGGTGAGTGGAAGCTGGAGACCCGTTATGAGCTCCTGAGCTATGCTCGTGCGGTGGCGCAGACCTCACCGGGCGACTATTTGGGCTCGGGTGCAACGCGCTACCGTGCGGAGATTGAAACACGAGGGCCGGAATTTCGGGTGGTGGGGCACCGCCCGCACCTGGCTGCGGATGCAGCGCGTGCCTGGAACCGACTCGCCGCCGCCGGTGTAAAGCCTGATCCGGAGAGCCTGCGGCCGCTGTACATCCGTCCCAGCGATGCTGAAAGGAAAGGGCGTTGGCGTCCGTCACGTTCGACATCCACCGCATGAATCGCTCCGATCTGTCCGAGGTCCTGGAGATCGAGCGTGCTTGCTTCACCACGCCCTGGGGACGGTCCTCGTTCATGGCGGAAATCGAGAGTACAGGTCGATCGCATCCACTCGTCGTCCGGGCCCGGGGGCGCGAGGGTCCGGCGCCCCTGCTGGGTTACGTATGCGTGTGGCGGGTGCAGGACGAACTCTGGATCAACAATCTCGCGGTTCATCCTTCACGCCGGTGCCTGGGTCTCGGAACCCAGCTGCTGTGTGCGGCGCTCGATCTGGGTCGGAACCTCGGGTGTGAGCACGCCATGCTGGAAGTCCGGCCGAGCAATCAGCAGGCACGGCGCCTCTATCGGCGCGAGGGATTCCACACCATCGGGCTTCGCAGAAAGTATTATCCCGACGATCTGGAAGACGCTCTGGTCATGAGTGCCCGCCTCAGGCCCCGGCCACCCGCGTACCGCGATCCTGATCGGGTTAGCAGTGGAACTCATTGATTATTAATGATTTATACGATATCGCGCGGCTTGTGCCCGCCAGGTGCTGGTGCTATACTTGCTTGTGGAAGCGCCAAAGTCTCGAGAGTTGTGAACCTTTCATGAAACCGTGACAGTAACAGGAGGTGCCTCGATGGGAGCTCCCAAGACCGACCCGAATAGCATCCTGGAGCAGGATGAAGATTACCGGCGGCTGGCGGAGAAACACAGGCGATGCGAAGGCCGGCTCCAGGAGCTTCAAAGTCGGCATCACTTGATCCCCAAGGAAGAAATGGAACAGATTCGACTCAAGAAGGAGAAGCTGGCACTGAAAGATCAAATGGCGATGATCGCTCAGCGGCTGGATCAGAACCGGCATCTTGCTGCTGGATGAGGAGTTCACCCGCGAAGGCGCTAGAGTCGAGGGGCCCGCGCGGCCCCTTTTTTTGTGCCGGCTGAACTCTGCCAGCGAGGCTCGAGAGACGATTCACATGGTGCGGGATGGATATACAGCGGTATCGGTGCTGGTGGTGGTGGCCCTGATCCTGGCATGGATCGGGTGGATTCCGGCTGCAACGGTGGTGGTGCTGCTTGGCGCGGGAGTGGGGCTCTTCTTCCGCGACCCGAAGCGTACGCCTCTCGACGATCCCGATCTCGTTCTTTCTCCTGCGGACGGCCGGG
>CBEVTG010000515.1:0-1839 GCA_965552745.1 uncultured bacterium | reverse complement strand
CGCAGGCGCGAAGAGGGTCGCGTACTGGCGCAGCTCCGGTGGCGATTCCAGCAGCTCCTCGAGGGACGGAAAGTAGCCCGAGTGGGCCAGGGCACCGGCCAGCGCCTCCGCCCTGCGGCCATAGAGATCCGGGGCGTGATGCGCGGCGAGCCCTACGCTCCACAGCGGCAGGGGGTCGACCTCCCAACCCATGCGCATCAGCATGGCCGCCTCGGCCTCGCCGTCGCGCGCTGCACAGGGCAGATCCAGAACCCTCCGGATACGGCCCCCGGGATCGGGCGCATCGACCGGCTCACTGCTCCCGGTGAGGGTGCCCTTCTGGACCGGGTCGACATACAGCTCGTAAGACGGCAGCTGGGCGGACGGAAGCCGGAGACCCACCCGTGCCCCCATCTCGGCTAGAAGTCTTGCCCTTCCCATCGCGAACGGCCGGAGCCGCTCCGGATCGACTCCCGTGTGGGCCTCGACCTTTGGCACCTCGCCTGCGGAGCGTTCAGGTGCTGTGCGGACCGCTGGCGAGCTTTCACCGCTTTCCTGTCCTGCACGGGTCGTTCCGGCCAGGACGGGCTGTGTCACAAAGAGCAGGCAGGCGGTCGCGAGAATGAGGGACTGGAGAATCGCTCTGGTTTCTGGAGAAGGCGGGAGGGCGCCACAGTCGAACGGGGTCTCTGAGGACGATGGCCGCGCCGCTCCCATGGCTGACAGTATACCTCCGCTACTTCCGGCCGTACGGGCGGCACTGCCAGCCAGGAACTGCTTCCGGAAGCGGTTCGGAGGGACTCTGGCGGCTGGAATGAAATCAGCGAATGCGGTTTAGAGAGGTGAGCAGGATACAGAGGGTGGCCAGGCGGTTGAAACCGAGGCTACGCCAGCGTCGCCACTCGCAGACGGCCACCAGCCACTTGGTATTCCAGGCAGCCGGCTGGGGCCGCGCTTTCAGGGCCCGCCCGGCGGGCCTCAATGCAGCGTCTCTTCCTTATCATCGAAGCGGAAGAACTTCGCCAGAACCTCCCTTGACAGGAGCATTTTGGCGTTCACCGAGTTGAGCTTCACGAGGCGGGCCGTGCCTTTGACATTGCTCGACTGCGCCAGCATCACCTCGATGCCCTCGAGCAGCCCCCCACGCGCAGTTTCGATCTCGATCAGGCTCCGCCGGATGCTCTTGAGCCGATCACGAACCGAAACGACTCCCATCTTGCGCTTCACGTGCCGATCGTACGCGGAGCGCATGCTCTTGCAGATTATCGCCAGTTCCTTGCTCGTCAGACTGCACCGGTACAGCGGTTCGACGACCTTACGCATGCGGCCCTTGAAGTCGTCTGAAGCTGGATACTGGCGCTCCAGCACCTGGCACATCTTCTGAAGGCTTTTCTTGACGTCCATCAGAGCTTCCCTCCCGGGGCCCGCCGCCGGGCTCTGTGTGGCGATCCCCGTGTGCCCCTAAAAATACCAGCCCCCCGGCGGGGGGCAACTCGAAAGGCATGGCGCAAGGCCGCTCCCGCCGTGCGTGCTATAATCCCGCCGCCTGAAATCGGAGAGATCGGATATTTCTTACCCTCATGATCTCACCGGCCTCGATCAGACTGTTTTGAGCTCCCCCAGAAGGATCTCCTGAATGTCTCAGCAGATGAGAATGTTTCCTGTCGAAGAACCACCCTCGGAGTCCGGCTCCGGCCCGGCGGCGCGCATCGAAACCGCACCGCCACCTCGATCGGCCGCGGCGGGCCGGGGCGGGCGCAGCCCCGCCAGAAAACCACGCCGGGCGGCCGCAAAGGCCACCCCGAAACGCTCCGCCCGGCGCGCAGCCTCCGGGACCGCGAAGGCGGCCCGGGTAAAGAG
>CBEVTG010000514.1:0-1853 GCA_965552745.1 uncultured bacterium | reverse complement strand
CCGGTGTATCCAGCATCGCCTGCATATAGTGTCTGCTCCCCTCAAATCTCTCCTTCATTTTCTCCTTCTTGAGACTGTCCTGCGGAACCAGGGTCTCGGGCGCCTTCTGATCGGCCACACGCGAAGACTGAACCCCTTCGAACGGACTCATCCTGTACTCGCTTCTGAGGACCCAAACAACGGCTGCAACTACGAGCAGCCCGGCGGCGGCGCTCATGGGTACCGGAGACAGCCAGACCCGCCTCCGCGGTGGACGCTCAGACGATGGCCTGGCACTTTTCAACCGCCAGCGGATCCGGGCGGCCAGATCGGCCGGCACGGGGGGAGGCTCCTCCTCTGCCACCGTCGAAGACAGTCGGCGCAGATCCTCGAGCAGCGTGCGGCACTCGGCGCAGGCCTTCAGGTGGTTTTCGACGAAATCGTGCTCGGCGGGCGTCACCTCACCATCCGCGAACGCGGAGATCAGATCATGCGGGTGCTCGGTGTCGTGTCGGGTCATGTCGTCTCACCTTGGATACATTGCCGCAGTGAGATGCGCGCCCGTGCAAGGCGCGAGCGCACCGTCCCCAGGGCAATTCCCAGATGCCGTGAAATCTCTCCGTACGCCAGCGACTCAACGTCACGCATGGAGATAACCACCCGCCAGGCCGCGGGGAGCTGCTGCATGCATTCAGCCAGCCGCTTCCGGAGCTCCGCTGCCTCCAGCTCCTGAAGGGGCGTGGCCGCGGTGCTCGCCGGGATTCCCACCGGGTTCGATCCGGAATCGTCAAGCTCCCGGGAGGCCCGGCGGATTTTCTCGGCGGCCCGATCCACATGGTTCAGGGCCCGGGTCGTGGCGATGCGGTGCAACCAGGTGGCGAGACTGGAGTCTCCGCGGAAGCTGGATATCGATCGGAAGGCGGAGAGGAACACCTCCTGGACCACGTCCTCACAATCCTCCCGGTGCCTGAGGATGCGCCAGACGCTGGCCCACACGCGGGGAAGGTGGCTCTGCATCAAATGAGCGAACGCATCCTGGTCCCCCTGGCGGGCCCTCTCGATGAGGGCTTCCTCCGACCGGACGACCTCCTCCTGCTCACGCTTCACGGCTCCAAGCATGCCACGAGTTCGGTCAAAAGTGCGCATGGGCTCTCGGCAGGTTAGACAGGCACCGGCTCAAAAAGTTCCCGAGAAAGTAAAAAATTCTTTCATCCTATTTATTGCGCATCGGAATTCCCTGATTTCCAGGAACTTCCAGCGCCAGGACCTGTCTAAGGCTGACAGGAAATCAAATTTCCAGGAGGAAACGACATGCACACGACCCGACGTTCGAAGCCACCCCTCGGCGTACTTCCCCTGTTCATCCTTTTGACCGTCCTGACCCTCAGCCTTTCGGGTCCGGTCCACCCTCAGAGTCAAGATTTCATGGCTCCAATCTCTCCGTTTCTCCTTGAGAGCACGAAAGCCGAGGTGACAATCAGCGGGCCGATTGCTCACGCGGTCGTTACCCAGACCTGGAACAATCCCAATCACTTTCCGGTCGACGGGATCTACACCTTTCCGCTCCCGGAGGACGCGGCGGTCACTGATCTGAGTCTGAGGATCGGTGAGCGGTGGATCCGTGGCGACATGCGCCGCCGCCAGGAAGCGCGTGCCATCTACGAGCAGGCGCTAAATGAGGGCAGAGTCGCCGGCCTGCTCGAGCAGGAGCGGCCGAACATTTTCGCGCAGCACGTGGCGAACATCATGCCCGGCAAGCAGATCGATGTCGTGATCTCGTTCGATCAGCCGGTCGACTGCGAGGATGGGTCGTGCGAGTACGTGTTTCCGACCGTCGTGGGGCCGCGCTTCATTCCCGCCTCGCAGCCGGATCC
>CBEVTG010000513.1:0-1866 GCA_965552745.1 uncultured bacterium | reverse complement strand
GTAACTTCATGACCCGTCATGCCGAGATCGAAGAGCAGAACAACAATCTCGCCAACCTCTACGTCGCCTCTTACCAGCTCCACTCAACGTTGAGCTTCGCCGAGGTGATGACCACGGTGAAGGAAATTCTCATCAACCTGATCGGCGCCGAGGTGTTCTCGATCATGCTGCAGGACGAGCGCAGCGGCGAGCTCGCTGTGGTCGCATCTGAGCTTCTCAACGACACGCTGAGCGTGCGTCTGGGAGAGGGGGCGATCGGCAAGGCCGCCCTCAGCGGCCAGACCTATATGGCTTCGGACCTGAAGCAGGACGAGGAGATCGACCTCTGCGCGCCGATGGTCGCCATCCCCCTGAAAATCAAGGAACACATGATCGGGGTGATCTGTATCTACCGCCTGATGGAGCAGAAGGAGAAATTTCAGACCATCGATTACGAGCTCTTTACGCTGCTGGCCAGCCACGCGGCCACGGCTATCTTCAGCTCCCAACTGTACAGCCGCTCGGAGCGCAAGCTCAGCACGATCCAGAATTTCCTGGAGCTGTTGACTACCGGCTGAGCCCGGCCGAACCAGCGGCCGGCCGCTACCCCATGGAGGCAACGAAATGAACGAAGTCCTGTCCAAGATGCTGAATCAGGAAGTGGAGATCCAGTGTACGGGCGGCAGCCAATCTCTCCGCGGCCGCATCAAGATGTGCGGCGCCGGGATCCTGACCCTGGAGTCTGACGGCTGCATGACCTACATCGCTGTCGACAAGATCATCTCGATGAGCCAGCGCTGAGCCCCCGGCCCGGCCTGCACTTCCTCCCGCCTGCTTACCACGTTCCCGGCTGACCCCGGCACGCCTGGCTCCGGCCGCCCCGACGGCGGCTCCCCGGCCTCTCCACATATCTTGAAAATCGTTGCCTGATCCCTCTCTGCACCGTATACACAGGTCAAACCCGGAATGTCGGCGCCCTGCCGGCACGCTGGATTGCGCACCTGCCCTAGGTGTGCCCCGGCCCGGGAGGAGGAGGGGAGTTCATGAGGAGATATGTGTTTCTGGCTCTTGCCCTCGTGGCCACCGGGGCCTGGGCGGAAGAGCGCTATTCGAACGCGGACCTGGATCGAATCTACGTGCCGGGTGCCTACACGAACGAGGATCTGAGGACCCTGCCGCCGATCGCGATGCAGGAGGCGCCAGCCATGCCGCTGGCGACGACGATCATCGATACCAGCGAGCGGGATTTCCTGTTCGCCCAGCTCGAGGTGCTCGAGATGGGCCGGAAAGCGCTCGCCCGCAGCCTGGCATACGAGGAGGCCCGGCTCTGGAAAGCGTACGGTCCCGGCGGTAACGCCCCAAACGATTACCCGGTCCCCGGCTTCCGCAGCCGGAACCGACTGCTTCGCGACTCACTGCGCAAGCGGATTGCGTTGCTCGATAAGGAGATCGAGGAGGCGCGCTGGAAGGCGGTGCGCGCTCCGGTCACTCGGCTTCCCTGATAGATTTCGAGCGGCCAACATCGAGCGGCAGCAGCGCCCCCGTGGCGCTGCTGCCGTTTTCTTTTGTGCCAGGGGAATGCCCGGCGCGAGACACGGCGCTCCAGCAGGCGGAGACTATGTGCAGGGCCGGTTGCGTGGGCGGAGACAGCTGCTAGCGGGTGACCCAGGAGCCCATCAGACCGTCGAGCACGCGCCAGTCGGTTGGGCGGCACAGCTCATCATGCTGCAGGACGGTGCGGAAATGCGGGTACGGATCTCCCGGCACCACACAGGCCGATCCGGCAATCTTCGCGGTCCGATCCGGGTTGCCGAAACCCTCGGCCCTCCCCGCCTCCTCGAACGCGGAGTCGAGCTGATGCAGGTACTCGTGGGCCATGACCAGATG
>CBEVTG010000512.1:0-1867 GCA_965552745.1 uncultured bacterium | reverse complement strand
AGCGCCGCACGCATGACCTACACCAGGGTCAAGAAGATCCTTGTGGACAAGGAGCGGCGGGAGCGCGAGCGCCACCGGGCGCTGGTCCCCCTGTTCGAGCGCATGGAATGCCTGTTCCTGTTGCTCCTTGAGCGGCGCAGGGCGCGGGGAAGCCTCGATCTCGATCTTCCCGAGATCGAGATCGTTCTCGGTGAGGACGGCCGCACGCGGGATATGAGACCGCTCGAGCGGAATGTGGCCCACCGCATCATCGAGGAATTCATGCTGGTGGCCAATGAAGCTGTAGCCGCACATCTGCAATCTGCCAGGACCCCCGCGCTCTACCGGATCCACGAGAAGCCGGATCCCCAGCGTCTGGAAGCTCTGGATGAACTACTTCGCGGCTTCGATTATGGAGTGGGAGGCGATTACGCGAACGTGCGGCCGGCCGATTTGCAGGCCGTCCTGTCCCTCTTGAGCGGTAAACCGGAGGAACGCTTTCTGTCGCTAGCCGTCCTGCGAGCACTAAAATTGGCCCGCTACAGTGAGCACAACGCCGGACACTTCGGTCTCGCGTCACCCGTGTACACACACTTCACATCTCCGATCCGGCGTTACCCGGACCTGGTCGTACATCGCCTGCTACGCGGTGCTCTGGCTCCGACTCCGCCCGGTGAGGAGGAGTTGGAGAACCTGAGATCCACTCTTCCGCAGATCGCGGTGGCCACGTCCCGTCTGGAGCGCCAGGCGGAAGAAGCTGAGCGTGACCTGGTGATGTGGAAGACGCTGGCCTTCATGAACGAAAGGGTCGGCGAAGAATACGAAGGCTGGGTTGCCAGCGTGGCGCCTTTTGGCGTGTACGTGCGGCTGAGGGATCTCTTTGTGGAAGGCCTGGTCCACGTGTCTACGCTGGGGGACGGGTCGTTTCGCTTCGATCGCCGGCGGAACGTGCTTCGGTCGGAGCGTGCGGGCACGGTGATTCGGCTCGGCGATCTCGCGAAGGTGCGGGTGGATCGGGTCAACGCCCTGGCACATCAGGTTGACTTCTCCCTTCTGGAACTCAAGGGTCGATCATGGGAGCGCGCGAAGCGGAGAGTGCGTAGCGGCCGCCGGCGGCGCAAGGGAAGTTAGCGTCTCGAATTCGAGGTGAGGACAATTCCCGAGCGGAGGCTCAGGAGTTGCTGTGGCCCAGTCCCTGGCGCCGGGACCGCGAACGTGGCGTGGCGGAACGCCTGGAAGAGCCGGAGGAACTCGATTTGTGCCCGCTCCCGGAATGGGACTGCGAGGAGAGGATTTTGAGCTTCGGCAGCGCAACGGATATTGCCTGACCGATCTCGTCGACAAAATGGAATTTCAGTCGGTTCCTGACCTCGCTGGGAACTTCGTCCAGGTCTTTGCGGTTACGCTCCGGCAAGATGATCTCTCTTACACCCGCTCTGGCGGCTGCGAGCACCTTTTCCTTGATTCCGCCGACCGCGAGGACCTTGCCCCGAAGCGTGATTTCACCCGTCATGGCGAGGAGCTGGCGGCAGGCCACGCCCGAAAGCACCGACAACAGGGCCATGCAGATAGCCACACCAGCTGAGGGCCCATCCTTGGAGATGGCGCCAGCCGGAACGTGCACGTGCAGGTCCCGCTTTTCGAAGAAATCGCTTGGGAGCCCCAGCTCGTTTGATCGGCTTCGCAGGTAGGAGAGGGCCGCCTGTGCCGACTCCTTCATCACGTCACCCAGGCTGCCGGTAAGCGCCATCGAGTTACGGCCAGGCATCTGGCTGGCCTCTATGAACAGGATGTCGCCGCCGCTCGGAGTCCAGGCTAGGCCCACCGCCACGCCCGGGATCTGGGTCCGCTCAGCCAGCTCCAGATGAAACACCGGGCGACCCAGTAA
>CBEVTG010000511.1:0-1883 GCA_965552745.1 uncultured bacterium | reverse complement strand
CTATATCGCCACCATGTGGCCGGAGTTCGCAGGAGCCGGTTCACGTTCCGCGGTTGCCCTCACCCTCATCATTGCATTTGGTTACCTCAACTTCCGGGGAATCCGGGCCGTGGCCTTTTCATCGGCCATCTTCATGGTCGTGGTGCTGCTTCCATGGATCATTTTTTCCCTGCTGGCCCTTCCTCTGGCCGACCACAGCCCCTTCACGCCGCTGGTGGGCGCCGACCGCACGCCGGCCGAGGGGCTGGGTGTGGCGCTGGTCCTGGCGATGTGGTTTTTCTCGGGCTACGAGCTGCCGAGCACCGCCTCGGAGGAATACGAGGAGAGCCACCGGAACCTACCGTGGGCGCTCGTGGTTCTCCTGGTGCTCATGAGCGTGTCGTACCTTTTGCCGCTGGCGGCCGGCCTCATGGTTGCCACCGATTGGACCACGTGGGAGGTTGGCTCGCTGACGGTCGTTGCCAGCCAGGTGGGGATGACTCATGGAGGGCCGGGTCTGGCGGCCGCGCTGGGCGGGATGATCGCTCTGGCCGTGGCGGTCGGCTCAATCGCCCTCTTCAATGGCCTTCTTGTACCCTATTCGCGGATCCCGATGGTGCTGGCGGAAGAGGGTGATTTTCCGCGGCTGTTCGCCCGCCTTCATCCGCGCTATCGCACACCGTGGATCTCCATTCTTTTAAATTGCGCCCTGTATGTGCTTCTGCACCGTTTCGATTTCTCGGACCTGGTTTTGCTGTCGATGTGGAACGGCATTATCGTCTACCTGCTGATCGATCTGACGCTTCTCGTCCTGAGGTACCGTGAGCCGCATCTGGATCGCCCCTTTCGCATTGCGGGCGGCACGGCAGGCCTGGCGGCCGTCGTCATCCCTCTTGTCGTCGTTTCCGTGTGGGCGCTGTGGCAGAGCGTCAGAGAAATCTGGAGCACGGACAGTTTCCAACTGCTGGGCTTTCTGTTCTTCAGCCTGGTGGGAGGTCCTGTCTATTACGTTCTGAGGACGCTCTACAAGCGCTGCCGGCGCAGCTCCTCAGTTCCGGGATCCTGAATCGGCTTGCGGACGACGGCCTACTCAAACTGGCTCTCACGCCAGCGCAGCGCAGCCCCGAGTCCATCCTTCACACGGACCTCCTCGAACTGCTTAGCGACGTCTGTGGCGGTGGCATCGAGTATCGTGCCGATCTCGACGCCGTTGTAAACAGCTTGCTGGAAGCCGGCGATCTCGGCCCCGCGGTTGATCGACGCCTTGGTAGTTTTCAGTCCCTCGAGCGAGATAGCCGCCGCCCGGCGGGCGTACCGGAACGTCTCCTCCTCCAGCCGGTCATCAGGGAAGACGCGGTTGATCATACCGATGCGCAGGGCTTCCTGCGCGTCGACCGTGTCCCCGGTGTAGAGGAGCTCCCGCGCCTTCTTGAGGCCCACGATCCAGGGCATGACCACGGCGGGAGGTGAATTCGAGAAGCGTATCTCCGGCTCACCGTACTGGCTGTTGTCCGACCCGAACGTGATGCAGCACATCATGGCGAGCTCGCAGCTTCCCGCCAGGCAGTAGCCACGCACCATGGCGATCACCGGTTTTTCGCAATCCCACGGTGTGAATTCGAAGTCCACGCATGCCTTCAGCATGCTCCTGACGTTCATCGGAGCCGAACCTCCGTAATGGGTGCTCCAGTTGAACTTCAGATCGTAGCCCGCTCCGAAGTTTGCGCCCGCACCACTGAGAACGATGACCCGGATCGAATCATCCCGATCCGCGTCCCTGAACGCCTCCGACATGTCTCCCATCAGCGACGGGTTGAGAGAGTTGATCTGTTTGGGCCGGTTGACCTGGATGTGCGCAATCTTGTCGCTCTTTTCGATGGTGAGATCGCCTGGCATTCGTGTCT
>CBEVTG010000510.1:0-1884 GCA_965552745.1 uncultured bacterium | reverse complement strand
GACCGTTATGAGATTCTCATGGCGGACGGCGGCTCTGTCGATCGCACTCTGGAGGTGCTGGGCCGTGTCGACACGGACGGCCGAGTGCGCATCCTGGATAATCCCGGCCGCACCGCACCTGCCGCGCTCAACGTGACGATCGGCGCCGCCCGCGGCGACATCATCACCCGGGTCGATGCCCACTCTTTCGTGGCTCCGGACTATCTGAGCCGCATCGTCTCGGTCATGGAAGAAACCAACGAGAGCGTGGTGGGCGGTCCGGTGCTCATGGAAGCGGACACGCCTTTCCGCCGCGCGCTGGTAGAGGCCCTCTACTCCAGAGTCGGAGTCGGCTCGGTTCCCTATCGAACCTTGCGCCATCGTACCTACGTGGTATCTCTGCAGACCGGTTCGTTCCGCCGCCAGGTCCTCGACCAGGTGGGCCTTTTCGACGAGTCACTGGCGGTGGTCGAAGATCTGGACATGAACACACGAATTCGCAAAGCAGGATACCGCCTGCTGCTCGATCCCTCCATTCGTTTCTGGTATCTGCCACGGCCCGACCTGCGTACCCTTTGGCGACAGATCTTCATGGTCGGAGTGGTCAAGGCACGCATCCTTCGAAAGCACCCGGACATATTCAGATGGAAGTATGTGCTGCCCACCCTGTTCGTTCTCGGAGTTCTTGCGAGTGTGGTTACGCTGGCAATCACGACCGGCCCGGGCGGTTTCCTGGCGGCGTCAGCAGCCAGGGCTTTTCTGGGCATTTACGCGCTCGCCGTCTCTTTGTTCACGCTCAGCAGGTTGCCGAGACTCGGAGCGGGCTGTGCGCGATTGCTCGCCATCCTGCCGATACTGCATTTCGGGTACGGTCTTGGATTTCTTCGCGGCGCCCTCGAGATGATCGGCCTGCCGCGCTATTCCCGGTGAAACGGGCCCGGCCCCACCTTTGACACATCTCCGGGCGGCTGCTACGGTTGCGCGATGAAAGAGGCGTCTCTTCATCGTTCATGAGCACGGTTAACGAACCTTCCACCGCCATCGAGTTTCGCGGCGTTTCGTACTCGCTTCAAGACGGGCGCCCCATCCTGCACCCGCTGAGCCTGAGCGTGGAGCGCGGTGAGACACTGATCCTTCTGGGGCGCAGCGGCGCCGGAAAGACCACGCTGCTGAAGCTCGTCAACCGGCTCCTGGATCCCACCGGGGGTGAGGTGCAGGTCAACGGACGCGCCACCTCCGGTATCGACCGGATCCGCCTGCGCCGCGGCATCGGCTACGCAATCCAGGAGGTCGGCCTGTTCCCCCACCTGACCGTTGAGAAGAACATCGGCCTCCTCCCCAGAGTGGAGGACTGGCCGCCCGAGAAAACCCGCCGGCGGGTCGGTGAGCTCCTGGATCTCGTCGGGCTCGGTTCCACACTCGGCTCCCGCTACCCCCACCAGCTCTCGGGCGGACAGCGCCAGCGTGTGGGTGTGGCCCGTGCCCTGGTGATCGATCCCCCCATTCTCCTGATGGATGAGCCGTTCGGAGCGCTCGATCCGATCACCCGCACGGAGATCCGAACAGAGTTCCAGCAGCTGCAACGACGCCTTAAAAAGACAATCCTCTTCGTGACCCACGATCTGCACGAGGCGCTCCATCTGGCCACCCGGATCGCCTTCTTCGAGGCCGGCAGACTGCTCGGCACCTACACTCCCGCCGAGTTTCTCGAGGATCCGGATCCGATGCTCGCGGCCTACCGCAAAGCCTTCGACGCCGGCCCGCAGGCGCAGCCGGGCGGAGTGGGGTAAAGCGTGGACCTTTTGCAGTTCATGATCGACCGGCGCACCGAGATACTCGATCTCACGCTCGAGCACCTGTGGCTGGTCGGAATCGCCATGCTGGTGGCCGTCTCGGTGGGTCTAC
>CBEVTG010000509.1:0-1884 GCA_965552745.1 uncultured bacterium | reverse complement strand
CGGTGAGGCGCTGGAGCCTCTGTGCGGAAAGTGGCCGGCCGCGCATCCGGCCGCGACCCTGATCGTTCTGCACCTGCAGGCGCCCGCGGATGAAGTGTTCGAGCGCTTCTGGACGCGGGGCGTCTTGCCGACCTGGCCCCGCTGCACTCGCACGCGCGACGAAGCACAGCGTGCCTTCCTGAGGTACCAGAAGGCGATCGAGGTGAGCCTGGAACAGTATGCCCGCGCCGGCGTGCGTGTGGTGGCGCTGGATGCCAGCGGCTCACCCGGGCAGACGGCCGCCAAGCTGGGGAATCTTCTCGGCACGCTTTTTTAGGACGAAGCGCGCACCACATCACTGCCTCTGGAACGGTCTCCACGGATCGATGGCCGCTGTCCGTCGACAGCCTCGTGCAGCACCTGCTCCCATTGATCGACGCTTTTCTTGATCGAGAACCTCTCCTGAACCTGTGTGGCGGCGCGTCCCAGGCGCTGACACTCCTCCGCGTCACCCATCAAACGAACCATGGCTCCGCTGAGTGCATCCACGTCCTCGGACGGAACCAGCACACCGTCTCTCCCCGGCCGGATGATGTCAGCCGGGCCGCTCGGACAGTCCGCGGCGATGACAGGCAGGCCGCAGGCCATGGCTTCCAGCAGCGCGTTGGGAAAGCCCTCGAAGCGTGAGGGCAGCACGAACAGGTCACCGCGCTTCAAGATCCCCGCCGGGTGGCGCTGCCGGCCCAGCAACTTGAGCCTATCCGTGATGCCCAGCTGCTCGCCCCGGCGCAGCAGCTCCGCGCGCTCCTCGCCGTCACCCAGCAGCAGAAGCCACCAGTCCTCATGATCCGCCGCACAGCGGGCGAAGGCCTGCAGCAGGAGATCGAATCCCTTCTGCCGGGTCAGTCTACCCATGCCGAGGATGAAACGCGCCCCGGCCGGCAGGCCGGGTATTCTGGCGGGGGGATCTCCGGGAAGCTCGACGGAGTTCGCTATGACACGGACCGTGTCGAGGCGAAATGCCTCCGCCATCCAGGCCCGCACCCTTCCCGTCTGCACGACCACCGCGGATGCCCTGGGATAGAGGCGCCGCCTCAGGCGCTCGCGGAGGCGGCCGATGGGTGAATACCGGGGATCGACCCGTTCCGAGACAACCACGGGAATCTTCAGGCGGGTGCAGGCCGCGAGCGTCAGGATATTTGTCTCGGCCATGAAGCTGAGGACGACCCCGGGGTGAGTCTCACGTACGGCGTGGCGCAGCCGCCACCAGCGGCGCAGGTTGCTGAAAGCGGCATCGAGGACATGCCGCGGCTCCCGCGCCAGATCCATCGCCGTGCGTTGCACGCGGGAGTCGAGCGCATAGAAATCGGCAGTCCGGGACGCCAGCGTGATCAGGTGGATTTCATGTCCCCGGGCCGCGAGCTGCCCCACCAGATCGCTCATGACGCGCTCGGAACCACCGCAGGAGAGCGAGGAGATCACGCAGGTGATACGCATGGCAATCGAGGTTCGAGTCAGGCGTGTGGCGCCTGCAGTTTGCGGAAAGCGAGCTCGTTGCATCCGTGTCCGCCCCCGCAGGTTTTCAGATAGCTGAGTTCGAACCCGCGCAGGCGATAGTAATCGAACAACGCCTCGGGCTTCGCCACTTCGAATGGATAGCCTCCAACCCAGTCGATCACATTGCGCCACGGTGTCATGCCGCGGTCATCACCGTAACCCTTCCAGGTATGAAACGGACGCAGTCGCACAAGATCGATGATCATGCGGGGCCCCCACAAGCGCACGAAGACCGGCACCAGCACCACGAACCGGAGCGCGGGGGGCAGGCGGTTGTAAAGGCGCTTGATCCAGGTCCAGCAGCTGCTGCGCCACCCCTGATCGTTGTAGATGGAGACGAGCAGCGTG
>CBEVTG010000508.1:0-1885 GCA_965552745.1 uncultured bacterium | reverse complement strand
CAGTAACGCCACCACGACTGCTCGGGCGACATGTCTCTTCATTGCGGACTCCTGTAGAGCAATGACTGCTGTTGGTGATGAGAAGAATCACCCAGACATTACCACAGATCTTTTTAGAAGGCTAATCGCAAGATCCCGTCAGATTCGATTGAGGATGGTCTTCTCTTGACGAGGTAAGATGGAGTAACCTTTGCTTGCACGAACAACCAGGCATAGCCATGGTGTGCGCCGCGAAGGGGTCAGCCTTGATCCTTACAAGTTATTGCCTTCCTGGCTCCACCCCCGGTAGATCCGATCCATCGATCGAAAACCGGTGTGGCAATCTCTCCCTTCCGACATCTCAATTCTTACCAACATTTCTGCACTTATCCGATAGGGGCCGGAAAACCGGGCGGTCGGCGGAACCGGGTGGGCGGCGATGTCGTCCAGCGCGCAACCCGGGGCGTCTGTTGAAGCCGGCCAGCTGGGGAAAATGGTTGACAAGTTTTCGGTTGTTGCCGTGCTCAAAGAGCGGTATTAAGGAACCATGAATCTACAGACAAGGCTGACTGAACGACGGATGTACGAGGCTCTCCTGAAGCGTGAGGAGTCGTTCGAGGGAGTTTTTGTTGTCGCGGTCAAAACGACCGGAATCTTCTGCCGCCCGACTTGCAGGGCAAGAAAACCCAAGAAAGAAAATGTGGAATTCTTCCCTACAACCAGGGAAGCACTGTCACGCGGGTACCGGCCCTGCAGGGTTTGCACACCGATGGATCCCAGGGGAGAGATGCCGGTCTGGCTGAGGGGTTTGATGGCTGAGATCGAAAAGGAGCCGACGATGCGCATCGGAGACTCGGCAATCAGGGAAAGAGGACTGGATCCGAACAGGGTGAGGCGATGGTTCAAGAGCAATCACAACATGACATTTCAGGCATATCTGCGATCGCTCCGGCTCGGAAAAGCGTTCGGCCACCTCGCCGTGGGGGACAAGGTCATCGATGCGGCGTTCGCGAACGGTTATGAGTCGTTGAGCGGATTCTCTTCCGCGGTCAAGAAGTTAACCGGAGCGAACCCGAAAGCGTTCAGGCAAAAGGAGGTCATTCAGATCTGCCAGATCCTGACTCCCCTGGGACCGATGATGGCCGGCTCGGTGAGCGAAGGTATCTGCTTGCTCGAGTTCACCGACAGGCGGATGCTGGAGACTCAACTGAAAGTGCTGAAGAAGAAGTTCGGAATGCCGCTCGTCAGGTCATGCGGCCCGCATATTGCGGCTCTGAAGAAGCAATTGAAGGAGTATTTCGAGGGCCGGCGGAAGCGGTTCGACTTACCCCTGGCGACGCCCGGCACAGCGTTCCAGATGAAGGTCTGGGATCGATTGCAGACGATCCCGTACGGTGAAACCCGGTCCTATAGAGACCAGGCGAAGGCTCTGGGCGACCCTAAGGCTATTAGGGCCGTGGCTCGCGCGAACGGTGACAACCGGATATCCATCATCATTCCCTGTCACCGTGTCATCGGCTCCGATGGCAAGCTGGTCGGTTACGGTGGAGGCGTCTGGAGGAAGAAAAACCTGCTGGACCTCGAGAGAGAGCACGCCTCAGATCACCGGACGTAGCCAGGTGCTCCCACCTCGATCTCCTCAGCCAGTGGTGTCAGAGACTCGTAAAAGTGTTCCTTCCTGTCTCTGGATGTGGCCGGATCCGCAGGGTGAAGATTCCAGTGGATCAGCTCTGCAGCTACTGGAAGTCGCGGGGAACCGTTTCGTTCCACGATTTCTCGCGCACGAGCTTGCCGTCCTCCAGCAGACGCCGGGTATAGGTGTAATAGAAGTTCTCCAGATCACTCCGGAAATGAAGCTCTCCCTCCCAGGTGAGGGTTCGGTCCTCCAGCTCGTTGGTGATACGGT
>CBEVTG010000507.1:0-1889 GCA_965552745.1 uncultured bacterium | reverse complement strand
ACGACCGCTGGCAATCCGCCAAAGATCTGGGCAGCGAGCTGAAGTGGGTGGCCGATGCGGGATCGCAGGCGGGCGTGGCGGCTCCGGTGTCTGTGCGGCGCAAAGTGCGCAGCCGGTTAGCCTGGTCGCTTGTGGCGCTCCTTGCGGCTGTCAGTGTTTTCGTGAGCATCGCCTACTACCGGGAGGTTTCGACCGAAGTCCGCACGCTCCGCACCTCGGTGCTGGCTCCCGACGGAGCCATCTTCGCCCGGTACGGTGATCGAGCGGGGCCCGTGGAGATCTCTCCGGACGGGCGCCACCTCGCTTTCGTGGCAGCCCTGGACGGTCCGAACATGGTGTGGATTCGCTCGCTCGACGCGCTCGAGGCGCGACCCCTGGCGGGGACCGAGGGGGCTTACTGGCCCTTCTGGTCACCGGACAGCCGCAGTATCGGCTTCTTTGCACAGGGGAAGCTCAAGAAGATCCAGATCGCCGGCGGCCCGGCGTTGACTGTGTGCGATGCGCCGGACGCCCGCGGCGGAACGTGGAGCCGGGAGGATGTGATCGTTTTCGCGGGTGGCTCGGTCCACCCACTCATGAAAGTGTCCGCCGCCGGAGGCAAGCCGGTGCGGATCACGGAGCTGGACAAGTCCAAAAATGAAGAGACACATCGGTTCCCTCATTTTCTACCCGATGGCCGTCACTTCCTCTACGCGGCCCGGACCCCTGGTGGTGGGGGTGAGGCCCGGCGTGTCGTCGTCTATGCCGGCTCAATTGACTCGGACGAAAGGAAGTCGATCCTGGAGACATCGGGAAACGTCGCCTATGCATCCGGCTACCTGCTGTTCCCGCACGGGCGGACCCTGCTGGCCCAGAGGTTCGATCCCGATCGCCTGGAGCTGATCGGTGATGCCGTTCCGATCGCCGAAAACCTCCAGTGGGATAATCTTTTCAGCCGGGCCGGTTTCTCGGTCTCGACGAACGGAACCCTTGCTTATCAGGCGGGCGGAATTCAGGCGGGCTCCGAGCTGGTCTGGTACGACCGTTCGGGAAACCAGGAGGGGACCGTTAGTGAACCCGCGATGTACAGCGATCATTCCCTCTCCCCGGACGACACCACAGCCGTGGTGACGATCAGTGAACTGGAGACAGGGACCCAGGATCTCTGGATGATCGATCTGGAGCAGGGAACCCGCACGAGGCTCACATTTAACGATGCGGATGACGCCTGGGCGGCCTGGTCCCCCGATGGGGCGCGGGTCGCCCTGGCTTCGAATCGGAGGGGCAACTGGGCCGTTTTTCAGAAGCCGTCCGACGGTTCCGGAGAGTCCGAGTTCACGCAGGAGATCGAGGGAGGTGAACTCTTCGCTATGAGCTGGTCCCCCGACGGCCAGCACATCGTCTGCCTCGGGCTGGATCCGGCGGGGGAGACGGGCCTGGATCTTTACCTCCTCTCGATGTCGGAGGATCCCGAGCTGGCTCCGCTGGTTCAGACACCGGCAGCCGAGCAGTCACCACAGGTGTCTCCAGACGGTCGATGGCTTGCCTATGCATCGAACGAGTCGGGAGAGAGGGAGATCTTTATCCAGCCGTTTCCGCTGGGGGGTGGCAAATGGCAGGTGTCCTCCTCCGGCGGTAAGAAGCCCCGGTGGGGAACCGACAGCAGGGAGCTGTTCTACCTGGATACGAGAAACACGCTCATGGCGGCCCGGCTCGTGCCTGGAGAGAGATCGTTGAAGGTCGGGCAGGTCGAGCCGCTGTTCCAGGCCAACTTCGCAGAATTTGTGGGGTGGCCGTACGATTTCTCGTCCGACGGCCAGCGCATCCTGGCCGCCATCTCCCGGGAGCAGACCGGCGTGGCCGCCATCACCGTCGTCTCCAACTGGACCGCGGATCTGAAGAAATGATTG
>CBEVTG010000506.1:0-1910 GCA_965552745.1 uncultured bacterium | reverse complement strand
GTCGCTTCCCTCTTCTGACGATACCCCCAAGAAGTCCTGATGGGCCCGGAGGCTACGCGCGAAAGCTCGATGACGTTCCTCGAGCATCTCGAGGAACTGCGGCGCCGCCTGCTTCACGTCTTCGCCTCGCTCGCGGTCGCCTCCGGGATCTGCTGGGCGTTCTCAGCCCGCCTGTACGACTTCCTGGCGCGGCCGGTCATGGATGCGCTTCCGGAGGGCCGCACGCTCGCCTTCACGTCCCTGCCGGACCCCTTCATCCTTTATATGAAGGTGGCGTTGCTGGCCGGGATCTTCCTGGCCAGCCCCTACATCCTCTGGCAGCTCTGGCTGTTCATTTCCCCGGGACTCTACGGCCACGAGCGCCGGCTGGCGGTGCCGTTTCTGTTCTTCTCCACAGCACTGTTTGTCACGGGAGGGGCGTTCGGCTACTACATTGCCTTTCCGACGGCCTGCCGCTTTTTTCTTTCGGTGGGACAGCCCTTCGAACCCATCCTCACGGTCCGGGAGTATTTCCGTCTCGAGATGCAGGTTCTGCTCGCCATGGGCCTGGTCTTCGAGTTACCGGTTCTCATTTTCTTTTTCACCCGGCTGGGAATCATCACCCCGCGTTTCCTCTGGGAGAAGTTCAGTTATGCGGTGCTGGTGATTTTCATCATCGCGGCCGTCATCACGCCGCCCGATTTCGTCAGCCAGATGATGATCGGCCTGCCCATGATCGTCCTGTACCTGGTGGGCATCGGTGTGGCATGGCTCTTCAATCCCAGACAACGAGGAGAGGTACGTCCACCCTCGGACGATAAGACATCTCATGATTCCTCTGAAGGTTCTTCATCTTAGTAACGCCCGCTCATGGCGGGGTGGAGAACGTCAGGCAGTCACTCTCGCCCGCGGTCTGACGGCACTGGGGCACGACTCGGTGCTTGCCTGCCGTCCCGGCACGCCGCTCGCGCAACGAGCTGAACAGGTCGGCATTCCGCTCCTGCCCCTGCCGATGCACAGCGAACTGGATCCGCTCGCGATCAGCCGCGTCATCTCGGCGGTGTCACGACACGGTTTTAACCTGCTCCATCTTCATACGCCGCACGCACACACGGTGGGGCAGATTGCCTCACTGCTGCTCGAGAACGCGCAGCAACGGCCCCGGATCGTGGTCTCACGACGGGTGGCGTTTCCGATGCGCCGCCACCCCCTGCAGCACTTCAAGTACGGACGCAGCGTGGATGCGTTCATCGCCACCTCTTATGCCGTGCGCTCCAGGCTCACCCGCCACGGCGTCGCCCCCTCCCGCGTGGCCGTGATCCATGACGGAATCGAGCCGCCGGTCACCGATCCTGCCGCCGCCCGCGACCTGGAGAATGAGCTGGGCATTCAGGCGTGGTCGCCACGCATCGGCCACGTCGGTCATCTCGAAAGCCACAAAGGACAGCGCTTCCTGATCGACGCTTTCGCGAGGCTGCTCCCCCGCTATCCACGGGCCGGCTTGATTCTGGTCGGAAACGGTCCGCTCAGGAGAGATCTGGAGGCGCAGGCCGGCGCCCTGGGTGTGCAGGACCGTGTGCGCTTTGCGGGTCTGCGCCGGGAGGTCACCTCGGCTATCGAGCTTTTCGATCTGTTCGCCATGCCCTCCATTCAGGAAGGCCTGGGTAGTGTCGTGCTCGATGCTCTGGCACTGGGCAAGCCGGTGTGCGCGGCTGCGGCGGGCGGCATCCCCGAGATCATCAGCGACGGCAGAAACGGTGTCCTGGTGCGGCCCCAGGATCCACAGGCGCTGGCGGACGGGATCCGCCGGCTCATCGACAACCCTGAAGACGCGCGCCGCATGACGGAAGCGGGATTGAGCACCGTCAGGGAGCGTTTCAGCGCGGCGCTGATGGTGAATCAGACACTGCGCCTGTACCGGGCGGTACAGG
>CBEVTG010000505.1:0-1914 GCA_965552745.1 uncultured bacterium | reverse complement strand
TGGAGAAGGACAAAGCGGAATCGAAAATCGTCGGCCGCAAAGCCCCGATGGCGGAGGCGCTGCAGAGCATGGCGCCAAGGGAGAAGCGTAGGGCTACGGGTAGCTCTTACTTCAGGTCCGAGGCGTACAGGTATTACGACCCGGGAGCCGTCATCCAGACCGGTCCCGGCCTTCCGCGATGGAGCTGGCGAAAGGTAAGGCTGGTCTGGAACGGTCCCGTGGAGCGGGGCCAGGAGATCCGTCTGGTGTTGCTCTCACCCCGAGTCGACCTGGTCTTGCGCCTGCTCTCCGTGTTGCTGCTGGGACTGCTGGTATGGCGGGTGCTGAATCTCACCCTCAGCCGCGGCATCGGTCCCGCGAGCACAGGGGCTGCTCTGTTGGTGGTACTGCTCGGCGCAGGGGGTATGGCGGACAGGGCGTGGGCCGATATCCCGTCGGACAAGCTCCTGGGTGAGTTGCGTGAGCGTTTGCTCGAAAAACCAGAGTGCCTGCCCCGATGTGCGCAGAGTCCGCGTATGCTTCTCGACGTGGAAGGCGATGTTCTTCGTTTAAGGCTGGAGATCCATGCCCTGGCCGACCTTGCCGTGCCGCTGCCGGGGAGAGAGGGCCAATGGCAGGCACAGACGGTGCTGCTAGGAGGGGAGGAGGCACAAGAGGTGCTTCGGGACGAGACCGGCCGCTTGTGGCTGCGCCTGCCGAAAGGGCACCATCAGGTGCTGCTCGAAGGGCCCCTGCCGCCCCTGGACCGCGTGCAGATCGATCTTCCCCTGAAACCCCATTGGGTGACGCCGAAAGCGCAGGGCTGGGTCATTGAAGGGCTGCATGAGAACGGTATCGCGGATAACCAGTTGCAGCTCACCCGCTCACGCGGCAATGGATCAGAGCGGAATCTGAGAGCGCTGGAGCCGGGATCGCTGCCGCCCTTTGTCCGGGTGGAGCGGATTCTGAGACTCGGCCTCGAGTGGCAGGTCGATACACGAGTCGTGCGCGTGTCGCCGAAAGGCTCCGCCGTGGTTCTTGAAGTGCCGCTTCTCGAGGGCGAATCCGTCACCAGCGCGGGCGTGCGCGCCGAGCACGGCAAGGTGCTGGTTAATATAGCGCCTCAACAGGCACAGATGAACTGGCGGTCGGTTCTGGAGAGGCGAGAGGAGATCGCCTTGTCGGCGCCGAAAACCAGCGGATGGACCGAGGTGTGGCGCCTGGATGCGAGCCCGATCTGGCATGTCGAGAGCAAAGGGATATCGGTAGTCCACCATCAGAGTCAGGGCCGTTGGCTGCCGGAATGGCGACCGTGGCCGGAGGAGGCCGTTTCCCTGGCGGTCACCCGTCCCGAAGGGGTGAAGGGCAAGACGCTTACCGTGGATACCTCCAGCTTGACCCTCAGGCCCGGTCGGCGCGCCACTGATGTGGAGCTCGCCGTCACTATGCGCAGCAGCCAGGGCGGGCAGCACAGACTGACGCTGCCGGAGGGCGCGCTGCTCCAGTCGGTGCGCATCAACGGCAAGTTGCAGCCTATTCGTCAGGAAGGTCGGATCGTGAACCTTCCGGTGATCCCGGGAACGCAAAACCTGAACCTATCCTGGCGCCAAGGATCCGGTATAGGCGGGCGCTTTACCTCTCCTGTGGTCGATCTTGGAACCGAGAGCGTCAACTCATCCATCAAGGTCCTCGTACCTCGGAATCGATGGGTGTTGTTCACCGGAGGCCCGCGTCTGGGGCCGGCAGTCCTCATATGGGGCCTGCTCATCGTTATTGCGCTGGTGGCCTTCGGTCTGGGACGTTTTGTGCGCACACCGCTTAACACCGTTCACTGGATTCTGCTAGGGCTGGGGCTGACGCAAATCCCGGTGTGGTTAGCCGTGGTCGTAGTGGCTTGGCTATTTGCACTGAGCGCCAGAAGGGAAGTGGCGGATC
>CBEVTG010000504.1:0-1914 GCA_965552745.1 uncultured bacterium | reverse complement strand
AAGTCGAAGTCGGATAAGTCGAAGTCGGATAAGCCCAAGAAGTGGCAGTCTGACATCGATTCGGAAGAGCACGAAAACGAGGATTAGGCCTTCCGGTGGGATGAGGCGGCCAGCCTGCGGCTGACCCAGGCCTTCCAGCGCCTGAATTTACCGGCCAGGTAGGCGCCAGCGGGCCCCGGTTCGATCTCCTGAGTCGGGGGAACCTCCCAGCTCCGAGCTGGTTCCACCGCCAGCCGAGCCACACCGAGCAGCGTTCCCTCCAGCTCCTTGAGCAAACTGACCGGGCGGCCAAGGCAGGCGGCCAGGGCCGGGGCCAGGAACGGTTCCCGGGTCAGGCCCCCCGCGAGGAACACCGGGTCCGGGGGAGAGTCCGGAAACAGGCCCTCCAGGTTCTGCCGGACCCGGAACACAATCCCCTCCAGAGCGATTCTCCGCTTCTCTCCGTCCGCCAGTGAAAGAGCCTCCCTCGAGAATTTCAAACTCCGCGCCGGCTGCAGGTACGGCGAGCCGATGCCCGCCTTGTCCGGCATGCAGAATGCCCCAGGGGCCGGATCCTTCGAGGGTAGCTCCGTCGGTCCCGCACCGAATCGATCGACCGTGATGCCCGCACCGTTGATAGCGCCTTCCAGAGCATAGATGTTTTCTTTGCAGTCAGGGCCTCCTCGTATCGGGCCGGACAGGTAGCCTTTCAGAAGCTTCATCTCCGAGCCTGTGGAGCGCAGGATGAACGCCCCGCTGCCCGCGTTGACGAGCGCCGCGCTCGAGTCCCCTCCGAGCAGAACCTGCGCTACCGAGGCCTGGTCGGCGATGCTGGCACCGAGCACACGGTCTTTCTCCAGCGGCAGCGAGCGCCCGCTCGTAACCACGATCCGGGGAAGGGCCCGGTCGGGTACCTTGAACAGTTCAAGCTGATCCGGCGACCAGGCACAGGTTCTGGGATCGACCATCACGGTCCGTGCCGCCATGGTGAGATCAGTCTCGTGGGCACGCTCCGGGCTCCAGCACCAGATCAGGTAAGTCTCCAGGGTTCCAAATAGCAGCGTTCCACGCTCGAGGCCGCGCCGCAGCTCGGGCTGCTTTTGAAGGAGCACGGCCAGCTTGGGCCCCGCGTACTGAGGGAATAGCGGTAAACCGGTTACCTTCCGAATGCTTGCTTGAATGCGCCGGCGGCGCCTGCACCAGGCGAGGGCGCTCCGATCCCTCCAGGAGATGAGCGGGGTGACTGGAGTGCCGCTCTTCTTCTCCCAGAGGAGGAAGCTCGAGCGCTGGCTGGTGAGCCCGAGCCGCACGGTCTGGTGGTTTTTGCCGAGGAGAGTGTCGAGCAACGCCTCCGCGGCGTCGCGGTACTCCGCGGCCGTTGAGTCCCACACGCGTCCCCTTCCCGTAACGGGAGGCGCCGGCCGCGAAACGATCTCCTCGAGGAGCCCGTCCTCCCCCAGGATGCCTGCCTTGATCCAGGTGGTGCCGAGATCGAGCGCCGCCGAGAGCATCAGGATCCGGCTCTCCGCGATCTGCTTTGCTGCTGGATGAATTTGCGCAGCCAGGCGGGCCGGTCGGTCATGATAGCGTCGGCCCCCGACTCGAGCGCCCGGCGGGCGGCCCCGTACGTGTTGCAGGTGTAAGCGATGACCGGCTTGCCGAGCCGGTGCACCTTCCGCACGACGCCGGGTGTGATCGTGCGCACGTCGATGCACAACGCGGAGACAGAAGCAATCTTGTCTCGCACCGCACCCCTCATCGACGGAGAGTTCCGGTGGGTCCAGGCCGTGCGAAGAACGGGGTCTCGGCGCGAGACGAGGCTCAGGATCTCATGATCGAAGCTCAGGATCATGACGCGCCGCCGCAGACCCTGCGAGCGCACTACATCCACCACCGCCTCCGCAAAAGCGCGATGCCAACCATTCGTTTTTTCAC
>CBEVTG010000503.1:0-1916 GCA_965552745.1 uncultured bacterium | reverse complement strand
GGGTCGGCGCCAGTCCAGGAGCTGATCTGTTTTCTGCTAATCTTTCCCGGAGGTGCGCCATGGCCCTGATGCGGTTGTTTGTCCTCGTTGCTTTCGGCTTATTGTTTTGCCCGATTATCACGGAAGCATCCAGCGACTGGAAACCGCGTCCGCCGCTCGCCTCCACCTTCTCGATCGTGGCCCTCGATCCGGACACCGGTGAGCTGGGTGTCGCCGTGCAGTCCCACTGGTTTTCCGTGGGCTCCCTGGTTCCCTGGGCTGAATATGGGGTGGGAGCCGTGGCCACTCAATCGTTTGTGGAGGTCGCGTACGGCCCCGAAGGCCTCCGCCTGATGCGCGAGGGCAAGAGCCCGAAGGAAGCACTCGATCTTCTCACCCGCAAGGACGAGCAGCGCGCCGTTCGCCAGGTCGGCATCATAGACGCGAGCGGTCGGACAGCGGCCTGGACCGGCGAAGGATGCATCACCCACGCGGGCCACACGACCGGAAAGAACTTCTCCGCCCAGGGAAATCTGCTCGCCTCGCCGGAGGTCTGGGGGGCGATGGCCGCTGCGTTCGAGAAAGACAAGGGCAGCCTGGCGGATCGGCTTCTGGCTGCCCTCGATGCCGGCCAATCCGCGGGGGGCGACGTGCGCGGCATGCAGTCGGCCGCAATTCTGGTGGTTGGACAGGGAGAGCCGGGCAAGCCCTGGACGCAAAAAAAGATCGACCTTCGGGTCGAAGACCACTCAGCACCCATCGAAGAGCTGCGAAGGCTCGTGCGCATGCAGCAGGCCTACGATCTTGCGAATAAGGGAGATAACCTGGTCGGACAGAAGAAGTTCGAAGCCGCCTTCCGCGCCTACGATCAGGCACTGGCGCTGGATCCCGAGAACGACGAGCTGATGTTCTGGCGCGGCTCGATGTACATGATGGCAGGCAAGCCGGAAGCCGCACTGGCAGACGTACGGCGGGCGGTGGATCTAAATCCGCGCTGGCTGAAGCTTCTTCCGCACCTGGGGCCTGACCTGTTTCCGGGTGCCGCAGAAATCCTCGAGAAGATCGGACGCTGAAGAAGTTTCCGAGCAGCGCGCTCAGGCAGACCCCTGGGGACCGGTTTCGTGAGATGGTGAGATCGATCCGGCGGAGATCACAAACTTGATGGCATCCTCCACCGACATGTCGAGGGTAAGAATGCGCTCTTTCGGCTCGAGGATCAGGAAGCCGGAGGTCGGGTTCGGCGTGGTGGGCACGAAGACGCTGCAAAGGTTGAGGGGCACTCTTTCCGAGATCTCTCCCGAGACCGGTGCGGTCATGAAGCCGATGGCGTAGCACCCCTTCTTAGGAAACTCGACCAGGACCACCTCCGAGAAGAGCTTGCGGTCTGCCCTGCCCAGAAACGCCTGGCTGATCTGGTATGTGGCGACGTAAACCTTGTTAATGAGCGGGATCCGCCTCAGCAGCCTCTCCCACATCACGATGAGCTGTTTGCCGAAGACGTTTCCAGCCACGATTCCAAGGGCGAGAATGAGAAACAACAGCGAAATGAGTCCCAGACCGGGCAGATCCAATCCGAGCCGCCGGAACACGGGTCTCAATATGTTGTCGAGCCATGTGAAGATGGCCCACAGGACCCACAGGCATACGGCGGTGGGAACGACGATCAGCAGACCGAGGCCGAAGTACTGCCCCAGGGCCTCCCTCAACCGCTGTCCTTCTCTCTGGAGGATCATGTTCCTCTCTAGGGCTCTGCTGGAAGTGAGCCGTAAGGCCCGTAAAGAGACATCGTATCCAGACGGGAGCGCCCAGACAAGGGTTGCGAGGCGCCTATCTTGAGGTATGCTGCGCTGGTGCGCTGGCACACTGAAGGCATAAAGATTATCTTGGTATTGAAGCGGCCACCCCAACCTCCGGAGTCAATCGATGTCCGATGAACC
>CBEVTG010000502.1:0-1921 GCA_965552745.1 uncultured bacterium | reverse complement strand
CGATTTGCTGGGACGGCTGGGGCTCAACCTGTTCCGCCTGCCCACGGCGGGCGCGGCGTGTCAGGCAACCGTGCGCGCGCGGCGCTCGGGTCCGCGGGCGCTCAGATCCGAGACCAGAGCCATCGCCACCCAGGTGGCCGGAGCCATGAAGCGGAAATGCGGATAGGCGGCAGCCTGGAGCAGCACCTGACCCGCCAGAAGCGCCAGGGCCGGCCACAATCCGGGCGGCCATTTTCGGCCTCGGCGACGCAAGGCGACGGCCATTGCGATGATCAGCGGAACCTGGAACAGCGCTGCGAGGACGGAGGCGTGCGGCGTATAGGTGAGGTACCAGGACAGGGTCAGGTTACGACCCAGCTCGGCGAGGCGGAGCCACGGCTCGGCCAGAAATCGATCCAGAGCCAGCCTGCGGGTGAGTGCGTCGCGCTCGATCTCCCAGCGCGGATCGGCCGGTTTGAGATCCGGTATGGCGATCCGCAGGATCGCGTCGAGAGCCTGGTCGCTGGCGCGATCCACCTCCCCCATCGATCCCCCATTCCAGGCGGCCCGGCTCACGTCCAGGCCGTGGTACCAGGCGGCGGCGGAACCGCTGGAGATGAGCCCGCCGCCGAGATGGTGCGCCCGTGCGACCCACGGCAGCAGTACAACGGCGCAGGCCGCCAGAGCGAGTACGCCCTGGGCAAGGATCGATCGGCGGCCGGCGCGCCCTGCACCCGCGAGGGCACGGTGGCGGGCCAGCACGGCCGCCACCGCAATCCACGGTGCCAGCGGCAGCAGAGCGCTGCGCGTGAGCGCCAGCGCTCCGAAAGTGACTCCCGCCAGAGCGGCGCGCAGCCATCCGCCCTCCTCGATCCAGCGCAGCATCCACCAGAGACACACCAGCACCAGGAACGAGTGCAGCGGCTCGGTCATGTACCGGAAGTTGTACAGAATGCCGACCGGGTGCAGCGTTGCGAGCAGCAGGGCCATGCGGCAGGAGCCAAGCCCGCCCAATCGCGAGGCCAGTACACCCAGGGGCAGGAGCGTGACAGACGAGAGCAGGGCCTGAGTCCCCGCCACCAGCATCCCGCCCGCCCCTCCACCGAGCCGGAAAAGACCCGCAAGAAAGAGCGGATAGAGCGGCAGCCGCTCGAGAGTCGGAGGTCCCCCCGGCCAGCGCACATATCCCTGCCCGTCGAGCCACAGGCGGGCGATCTCGTCGTAGCCATCATCACCGCTCCATCCGAACGGCCCCTCGAGGTACGGTTGTACGATCCAGCCGTACAGGAGCCGCACCGCGAACGCCGCAGCGATCCACCCGCACCACTCCGCGGCGCGCGGCACCTTCCGTATACCCGCCGGGTTCAGATCCAATGACGCCTCCCTCCAGCGCACCGTCTCACGACGGCCATCCTACTGCAGCTGCAATGACTCCATCCATCACCGGGGCATCATGCGCGACGGGTACACGCCAGGATCTGGCGGAACGCATGCAGCGCTCGGGCGCGCACCTGTGGACAACCGCCATCGCGCTCAGCGCCTCTGTGGCACTCAGCCAGATCCTGCTCGGCCTGGCGGCGCTCGCCGCCGGAGCGGCGCTGGTCCTTTCCCGGGAAAGGCGCGGCCGGGCCGTGGCCGGCCTCGAGAAGTTCCCACCCGGAAGCCTGGCCCTCGCTCTGTACGCAGGCTGGAGCCTTGTTTCGGCGCTGCTGTCGGAATCCCCCCTCGAATCCCTGATGCACACCAAGGAGCTCCTGCTCCTTGGTGTGCCGGCCCTGGGCGCCTACCTGCTGTGCCGGCCGCGCGATCCGGAGCGTGCCGGCTTCGCCGTGGTGGCAACGGGCGCCGCTCTGGCGCTCTGGGGAACCGTGCAATTCGTCCTCGGGCAGTTCACGCCGTTCGTGCGCATCCGCGGACCTCTGAGCCACCACCTGAGCTTCGC
>CBEVTG010000501.1:0-1930 GCA_965552745.1 uncultured bacterium | reverse complement strand
CCGATTCAGCTGTCGGATTCTGCGAAAGGTGTTCCGGCGAAGATCCCGGTGCCGACGAATCTTGGCCGCCTGCTCTTGACCTGAGGCCGGCATGGTGCCATTGTGGATGATCCCTCCACGCTGCGACAGCGAAGGGAATTTCTCTGTCCGCAGAGTGCGCCGCGCGCGGTTTTTATCGCACCCGCAGGCCTCAGCAGACTCCGCTTTATCGGCTGGTCGATGCTCATTACGAGCAGGTAAAGGGCGTCTGGGAGGAGGGCTTCGAGGCGAGGTACGGTTTCTGGCGGGGCTTCGTGGACGGCGTTGTGCAGAGGTACCTTGACTGTGGTGTCTTTCGGGCAGGCCTGGCCAGAATCTGGTGTGAGTCGTGCCAGGCCGAGTTCCTGGTGGCTTGCAGCTGTCGCGGACGTGGCTTCTGCCCTTCGTGTGGGGCCAAGCGGGCGGCCGAGTTCACGGCTCTGCTGTGCGACGAGGTACTCGAGCCGGTCGGACATTTCATGTGGACTTTTACCTTGCCAAAAATGTTGCGCCCCTACTTTCTGCGCCACCGCGAGCTGCTGGGCAAGCTGTGCCGGGCGGCCTACGAGACCGTTCAGGAGCTGATGGCGTCCGCTGCGATCGGGGTCGAGGGCTTCCGCACCGGGATGGTCGCCTCGGTGCATTTGTGCGGTGATCTCTTGAGCCTCAACCCCCACGTGCACGCGCTGGCCCCGCGCGGCGGGTGGACGCCGGACGGGAGCTGGGCGCCGGTACCATTCGTGGACGAGCGCTGCGCCGAGTTGCTGTTCCGCAAGAAGGTGCTGGAGCTCTTGAAGGACGAGGGGCTGCTCTCCGAGGAGCGGGAGCAGCTGCTGCTTTCGTGGCGCCACAGGACTGGTTTTTCGGCTGACGCCAGCGTCAAGGTCGAGCCCGAGGATGAGGCCGCTCTCAAGCGTCTGGCGCGCTACATCCTGCGCCCGCCCGTGAGCCTTCAGAGAATGGCCTGGGAAGAGGGCTCGGAGGAGGTGGCGTACACCAGAAAGGCCAGGAAGGGGCAGCCCGGTGCCTCAGAGCAAATCGATGCTCTCGACTTCCTGGCCCGCGTGATCGCCTACATCCCGGAGCCCAGGAGGCAGACGGTCTTTTACTATGCCTGGTATAGCAACGTCTCCCGCGGGAGGCGCCGCAAGGGTCGGGACCCCGAGCTGGAAACACACGTAGAGAACGACGAGATCGACGGCCTGTCGTCTGCCGAGCGCCAGGCCAGGAGGAGGGCCTGGGCGCGGTTGATAAGACTGGTGTACGAGACCGATCCGTTGGACTGTCCTCGATGTGGGTCAAGCATGCGGGTCCTGGCGGTGATCACCCTGCCAGAGGTGATTGACAAGATCCTCGACCACCTGGCATCCAGGGGCATCGAGCCGGGCAGAGGACCGCCCGGGAGCCTCACCGCCGTCGGGTCGTGATCTGACCTCGCACCGCCGCTGACGCAGCCCTTGCCGGAGGCTTGCCCGATCTTGCTCCCAGCCAGCGCTCGAACGGCCCTGCCGGCCGTCTCCTCCCCGAGCCTCTCTGCTGAAGCCGCAGCCGGACCGTAGAGGGCCCGGGTTCACGCCTTCTCGACGCCGCAAGGCCCTTTCAGAACGATCTTCATGCGTGGTGCAATCAAGGGCGGGAAAAGCAAGGTACTATCCCTGCATTGCATCCATCGAAAACTTGACATACAAGCTGATTTCTGAGATACATTGAGTTATGGTGAGCAATACCTTATTCTTTGATAGGGAAAAAGCGTATTCTCTCATTTTTTTCTTGACGTTTGATTTTGTAAATTATTTAGTATCAGCTAATTCTTATTTTATTCCTTTTCCCGGTAACGCGGTAACAATTTATGGTTTGCTAATCAGAGGAGGGCTTATATGAACAAATTTGCTCTGCTCTTAATGGTTGCATT
>CBEVTG010000500.1:0-1946 GCA_965552745.1 uncultured bacterium | reverse complement strand
GCCGTCGATCTCGAAGTAGTCGATGAAGGCGTTGCGGTCGAGGTCTTCCCCGGGACCCTGGACCGTGTCATTGATGAACGTGAAGCGCAGGATGGCTGTGGAGGAGGGAACGACGAGCATCTGGTCGGTCCAGGTGTTGTCGTCGGCCGACCAGCTGAAGACGTTAAAGACGACCTGGTTCCCCTGATCGTCCCAGCCGTTCATGCGGATGTCGACGGGGCCAGGCCGGTCGTTGCGAGCGTTGATGCGCAGGACATCGGCGCGCGCCAGTGACTGCACCGCAAGGAGCAGGACCGCCAGCGCCAGGAGGACGCGCACCCACAGGGGCGCAGCTCCCCATTTTCCCCCGCTGGCGTACGCTGGTTCGATCACGCCACCCTCTCCGGCGCCCGAACAGCGGCCCGGGTGCCCGCGCGGATCGATCTAGGAAGTCCTCAATGTACCTCTACAAGTTAAGTACCGATTTTTGCCCTCCCGGTCAACAGGCTTTCGGAACTTTTCCGTTATTCGCTGAGTTGAATAATCATGAATGGATGTGAGGGGATTCGGGGTCGGTTCGGGACGGCTTGAGGCCGGGCCCGGAGTGAGGTAGGGTTTATGCCGCTCTTTCATAAACCCGGGAGGGGAACGTCATGTCAGCAGAGAAGGCAGGTTCGAGCTTCGATGCCGCCAGAGCCGAGGCGTTCGCCGGTCGTTTTCTGACCGCGCTCAACAACGGTGCTCTTTGCCTGATGACTTCCATCGGGCACCGCACGGGGCTGTTTGACGCCATGCGCGACCTTCCGCCCTCGACGTCGGAGGAGATCGCCGCCAAGACCGGACTGAACGAGCGCTACGTGCGCGAGTGGCTGGGAGCAATGGTTACCTCGAAGGTGATCGAGGTCGACCCCGAGAGCCACCGTTACGTGCTGCCGGCGGAGCATGCCGCCTGCCTGACGCGGGCGGCCGCCGCCGACAACGTGGCCGTGTTCGCCCAGTATGTCCCGGTGCTCGGCAACGTGGAAGACGACATCATCGAGTGCTTCAAGAAGGGCGGAGGGGTGCCGTACGAGAAGTATCCGCGCTTCCACGCCGTGATGGCGGAGGACAGCGGCCAATCGGTCCTTTCATCGATCGAATCGCACGTCCTGCCGCTCATCCCGGATCTGTCAGACCGGCTCTCGAAAGGCATCCGCATGCTCGACGTCGGCTGCGGGCGTGGCTGTATCATGACGCGGCTGGCCGAGCTCTTCCCGAAAAGCACGTTCGTCGGCATGGACCTCTCGAAGGAGGCGATCGAGTCGGGGCGCCGTGAGGCGGGAGAGAAGGGGTTGAAAAACATCGAGTTCACGGCTGCCGACATGAGCCGGTTCCACGAGACTGCACAGCCCGAAGCATACGACTTCGTTACCACGTTCGATGCCGTGCACGATCAGGCCAGACCGCTCAACGTCCTCAAGGGGATCCATCGCACCCTGAAACAGGATGGCGTGTACCTGATGCAGGACATCAAGGCGTCGAGCCAGGTTCACAAGAACATCGATCATCCCATCGGCACTTTCCTGTATACCGTCTCCTGCATGCACTGTATGACCGTGTCGCTGGCCCAGGGCGGGGAGGGGCTGGGGGCCATGTGGGGCCACGAGAAGACGCGCGAGTATCTCGGCAAGGCCGGCTTCCGCTCGGTCGAGACCCATCAGCCGGCGCACGACATCCAGAACAACTGGTACGTGGTCAGGAAGTAGCGGTAAGGAGATCGGATCATGCCCGGCATGAAGTGCCCCCTGCTGTGTTGGCTCCTGGGAGCCGTTCTGTGCGCGGCGTTTTCTGCCTCCGCACCGGTGTGGCCGAGCTACGGGATTTATGTCGGGAAGAACCTTACGGCGGATGGGAGTGTCCTGCTCGGCGGCACCGGGGACGAGGTCTCGAGCCACTGGCTGGAGATCGTTCCCCGGGCGGAGCATCCG
>CBEVTG010000499.1:0-1963 GCA_965552745.1 uncultured bacterium | reverse complement strand
CGGGTGAGGAGATCTCCAGCAAGGTAGTAGTCAGCAACGCCGATCCGAAGACCACCTTCCTGAAGCTGATGGATACGGGGGCGCTGCCCGCGGATTTCGTGCAGGAGGTACGTAACTTCCGGACCTACAGCACCGCCTTCAAGATCAACCTGGCGCTCGAGGAGCCCCCTCGGTACACCGCCTTTGACCCCAACGCCTTAGGCATCAAATACCCGAGTTACGTTCATATCGGACCCAGCATGGCTTACCTGGAGAAGGCCTACGATGACGCGAAGTACGGGCGGCCATCGCAACGGCCTTTCGTCACCCCGGTCCTGCCGACGATTGCAGACCCGGATCTGACTCCGCCCGGCAAACACATCCTCAACCTGTTCGGCGGACATGCCCCGTACACCCTCGAGGGCACGACCTGGGATCAGGAGCGGGAAAGGTTTGCCGATACGGTCATCGACACGCTGGCGGAGTACGCGCCCAACCTCAAGGATTCCGTCATCAACCGGCAGATCCTCGTTCCCCCCGATCTGGAGAGCATCTACGCCCTGCCCCAGGGGCACATTTTCCACGGTGAGATGTCTCTGGATCAGATCTTTCACATGCGCCCGGCTCCCGGCTACGCGGACTACCGATCCCCCATCAAGGGCCTCTACCAGTGCGGTTCGGGCACCCATCCCGGGGGCGGGGTCATGGGGATGGGCGGTCACAACGCAGCACGTGAAATTCTGAGAGACTGGTAAGAAACCGCACGCCGGCAGCGCCGCAGAGCCGGTAATTTGACACCCTCCTCCGCCGACCTAATATTTTGGATCGGGTTTCACTCCGTCTGCAGGGAAGTTGGAGGCGGATTCGTCGTACCTGTTTCGAATTTCGGAGGTCTGGAATGCGGCTTGTTACCAGGGGCGATCTTGATGGGCTCACCTGCGCGGTGATTGTCACGAGCAATGAAAACATTGAAAGAGTCAAACTGATCCACCCGCAAGACATCACTCACGGAGAGGTCGAGATCCTTCCCACCGACATTCTCGCAAACCTTCCCTACCATCCGAACTGCGCCAAGTGGTTCGACCACCACCTGCAGACCGATAACAACCCCAAGCCTCCAAAGAAATTTGAAGGAGCCTTCAGCCTCGCCCCCTCGGCCGCCGGCCTGGTCTACAAGTATTATGGCGGCGAGGCAAAGATGCCCCAGTTCGCCGAGCTTGTCCATGAAACCGACCGCCTCGATTCCGCACAGCTTACTCGTGAGGACATCGAAAACCCCCAGAGCTACATTCTGCTGGGCTACACGATCGACAGCCGCAGTGGTTTTGGAGCCTTCGAGAGCTATTTCTGCCAGCTCGTCAACCTGCTCAAGAGCAAGCCGATCGACGAGATCTTGAAGCACCCCGAAGTGAAGAAGCGATGCGACAAGCTACACGCCGATAACGAAAAGTTCCGCGAAGCACTGAAGGCAAACAGTCGGGTGGATGGCAACGTCGTCATCACCGACTTCAGGAACCTGGAGGAGATTCCTCGCGGGAACCGTTTCCTGATTTACTCCATTTTCCCGGAAGTGAATGTGTCGGTGCGGCTGCACTGGGGGCCGTGCCAGCGGTTCGCCGTCGCCGCCGTGGGACACAGCATCCTGGACCGGTCGTGCAATGTTAACGTTGGTGATCTCCTGAGCCGCTACGGCGGAGGAGGTCACCGTGGTGCCGGCACCACGCCTATTTCCCCCGACAAGATTGAAAAATCTCTCGAGGAGATCGTCTCGGCCCTGAAGAGCAGTGCCGCGGTAACCGCCTGAGCCGGGCGCCGGGCCGGGCCGCAGCCCGGCCAGGATGCGCCTGTCCCAAACCCTCATGAAATCGAAGCCTGCCTTTGATCGCGTGGGTGCGCAGGGCACCCGCAATGCCCAGCGTCTCGTCGGGTCGTTACTCTTTGCCGGTCACCGGTGGCCTGGTCGCCATGTTGTTCATTTGGAGCT
>CBEVTG010000498.1:0-1974 GCA_965552745.1 uncultured bacterium | reverse complement strand
ATCAGCGCCCGGTGGCGCTCGCGCTCCCGCCGCTCCTTGTCCACGAGGATCTTCTTGACCCTGGTGTAGGTCATGCGTGCGGCGCTGCGGATGATCGCAGGGTGAAAATCGCTGCCTATCACCTTCCCGCGCGAGTTGAAATCGATAACACAGCTAAAGACCAGTCTGTCGACAGCCGGCTTGAGGCTGCACCATTCATTGCTCATGAGCTGGGGCAGCATGGGCACCACAAAACCCGGAAAATACACGCTGGTGCCCCGGCGCAGCGCCTCGATGTCCAGGGCGCTACCGGGTCGAACGTAATGTGACACGTCGGCGATGTGCACGAAGAGGCGCCAGTTTCCACCTTTCCGTTCCTCGACCGACACAGCATCGTCAAAATCCATTGCGGTCTCACCGTCGATCGTCACCACCGCCTGCTTGCGGTAATCACGGCGCTCTGCCAGCTCCGCCGAATCCGGCTCCCGGGCCACGGCGCGCGCTTCCTCTTCAACCTCGGGAGGAAATTCCGGCCTCAGCCCATACTTTCTGAGGATCACCTTGAGATCGACGCCCGGTTCCTCCGCAAACCCCAGAGTCTCCACGATGCGGCCCACGGCTGCGCCATCTCGACTGGTGGGGAATCGGCTCATCTCGACTCCCACGACCATTTCATCAACGGCCTCGCCCTGACCACCCGGTGGTATCACGACCTCGCCCGGAAATTTCTCGACATAGGGGGTCACACGCCCACCCCGGCCCATGGCCCGGTAGACACCCCACAAGCGCTGGTGCCGCCGGCTGAGGATGCGTGCAACCCGGCCCTCACGTCGCCCCTGGGCATCCACGCTGGTGACTCTCACCATCACCCGGTCGCCGTCCATGGCGTCCTTGAGGAACCGCACCGGGACACGCACATCTTTCTCGTCGAGGCGATCCAGCGTCACGAAACCGAAGCGGGCCAGAGATCTTCTCATCGTGCCGGCCAGCTGGCCGCCCTGTTCGGAGAGCGCGTACCGTGCCCTTGGTCGGCGCTGCAGCAGACCGTCCCGTACAAGATCTCTCAACAATTTCTTTAGGTTTTGCCTCTCATCTCGAGCCAGTTCGAACTTTTCCGCAATCTCTCGCAAGCTCGACTCGCCTCCCGCGCTGCGGATCCTCTCCAGGATCGCATCAGGTCCCAGGACGGGTCCGGGTGGAGGATTTAGCGTTCGATCAGGAGGCCGACGGGTCACGGGGAGGGGTTCGCGCTCCGGGATTATGCCGATGTGAACACAAGCAGGTATTTTCTCACACGTTGCTTTTCTTCCTTGCTCAGAATAAGTGCTCTCCTTCTGCTATACTCCCACTCCCCAGATGCGCCTCGACACGGAAAATTGAATATGGCCAAACAGCATCGACCAGCCCTTCTACTTAAGGAGGTGTAGGCGTGCAGAACCTCTTCGAAGAGATCACGCAAAGCCTCAGCAGCCGGATGGGTAGCCTCGTGGTGGCACTGATCATTCTAGCCGTGGGGTGGCTCGTGGCCGCTCTCCTATCTGCCCTTGTGCGGAACGGTCTCAGACGCACAACACTCGATAACCGAATCGCCGGCTGGATCTTCGGTAAACAGGCCGCCGGACGCCTTGAGATCGAAAAGTGGGTATCCAAAGCGGTCTATTACGTAATCCTCATCTTTGTCTTAATCCTGTTCCTAAAGGAGCTCAACCTAGAGGTCGCCACGGAGCCGCTCAACCAGCTCCTCAACCAGATCTCCCTTTTCCTGCCCAAGCTCTTATTCGCGGGGATCATCCTGCTCATCGCCTGGATCCTTGCACGATTCCTGAAGTTCGCCATCTCGCACGGTCTCGAAGCCGCGAAGTTTGACGAGCGGCTCGGAGGGAAGGCCGGACTTGAAAGTAAGAAGATTGCCCCTCTGAGCAAGACCCTCTCTGAGGTGTTTTATTGGCTCGTTCTTCTCATTTTTCTACCGGTCGCTCTTGGTGCCCTGGGCCT
>CBEVTG010000497.1:0-1978 GCA_965552745.1 uncultured bacterium | reverse complement strand
TGCGGCGACAGCCTGGGCTGCTGGGCCAGGATCACTGAATCGACGCACGTCACCCGCCCTCCGTGCTCTCCCACCTCAGCGGCCACCCGTCGCAGCAGATCCAGGCTGTCGGCCCCCTTCCAGCGCTCATCGCTGGAGGGGAAGCGGCTCCCCAGATCGCCCAGGCCCAGAGCGCCAAGAAGAGCATCGGCAACCGCGTGTGCCAGCACATCCGCATCCGAATGCCCCACCAGCCCCCTGTCGTGGGGCACCTTCACGCCTCCCAGGATCAGCGAGCTTCCCGCCTCGAGGCGGTGAGCGTCATAGCCGATTCCAATTCTCAGGGTCATCGGGTCGCAGTCGAGGCGGCGAGCGCCCGGGCCAGCCGCAGGTCGTCCTTCCAGGTCACCTTGAAGTTGAGCGAGGATCCTCTCACGAGCTTAATCCCCGCACCGAGGCGCTCCACCAGCGCGCAATCATCCGGCACCCGTGCCGGCTTCCTTCCCGAGAAAGCCCGCCGCAGCAGCGGTACTCGGAATCCCTGCGGTGTCTGCGCCGCCCACATGCGCTCACGAGGCAGGGTTTCGATCACACGGCCATGTCGTCCCTCGCGCTTGAGCGTATCCCGCACCGGCATGGCAGGCACCGCCGCTCCGTGCCTGCGCGTCGCTTCGACCACGCGGCGAATGATTTCCGGGCTCACGAAAGGCCGGGCTGCGTCATGCACGAGCACCACTCCGTCGTGATCCACTCTGTCCAGGCCGCGGGCCACAGAGTCGCTGCGCTGCCGGCCTCCCGCCACCACGCCGCGCAGCTTCCGGAACCGCCGGCTCAGCCTCTTCCACCTGTGCTGCTGCCCGCGGGGCAGCACCAGCCAGATATCGTCCACCGCGGCGACCGATTCGAAGACCGCCAGGCATCGCTCGATCAGGCTCCGGCCTCCCACGGAGAGAAACTGCTTGGGAACCTGCGCCCCGAGCCGCTGGCCGCGCCCTGCCGCCACGATCAACACCGACACCGCCCGGGAGCGATCCACCTCTTTCTCAGATTTCGAGGATCTCTTTCTCCTTGGTCCTGGTGAACTCGTCGATCTGGTGCGTGTGGCTATCCGTGAGCTTCTGGATCTGCTCCAGCGACCGGCGCTCGTCATCCTCGGAGATTTTCTTTTCCTTGAGGAGCTTCTTGAGTTCGTCATTCGCCTCGCGCCGCACCTGACGCACCGCCGTCTTGCGCTCCTCTCCCAGGTGGGTCACCTTCTTGGCGAGCTGCTCGCGCCGCTCCTGCGTCAGCGGCGGGATCGGAATGCGCACGATCTTGCCGTCATTGGCGGGGTTCAGGCCCAGATCGGCGGCCCGGATGGCGCGCTCCAGCGGCTCGAGCATGGTGCGATCCCAGGGTTGAGCAACGATCATCTGCGGCTCGGGAATGCTCAGGGAGGCCACACCCGTGAGTGGCGTCTGCTGCCCGTAATAGTCGACCGTCACTCCATCCAGGATCGCCAGCGAAGCCCGGCCCGTGCGCACTGAGGAAAGCTCTTTCCGGAACCCTTCCACCGAGGAGTGCATTTTCTTTTCCGCCCTCGCGTATATCTCCTTTTCCGGCATCGCTCCTCACCCTCGTACCAGGGAGCCGATGCGCTCGCCCATCACGGCCCGGCGTATGCTCCCCTTCTTCCAGAGATCGAACACCAGGATCGGCATGTTGTTGTCCATGCACAGAGAAATGGCCGTGGAGTCCATCACCTGCAGGCCCCGCTCGAGAATCTCCATGTAGGAGATCTCTTCGATGTGTAGAGCCTTTGGGTTCTTGACGGGGTCGGCATCGTATACGCCGTCCACCTTCGTGGCTTTGAAGATGACCTCCGCACGAGTCTCCATAGCTCTGAGGGCGGCGGCGCTGTCGGTCGTGAAGTAGGGGTTACCCGTGCCAGCGGCGATGATGATAACGCGGTTCTTCTCGAGGTGGCGGATGGCGCGCCGCCGGATGTACGGTTCGGCCA
>CBEVTG010000496.1:0-1981 GCA_965552745.1 uncultured bacterium | reverse complement strand
GTGTGCCTCCGAGGATCGGCGCCGCCCCGCTGGTTTCAGTTTTTCCCGGCAGGACAATCAGCAGGTTGCTTCCAACGGCGGCGAACTCATTGCGCACGTAACGGCGGGCACCTTCTCCCAGAGCCGTGAGAAGAATGACCGCCGCCACGCCTACGGCGGTCCCGAGCAGCGTCAGCACGGTGCGCAGGCGGTGCCCGCGCAGCGAGCCGGCTGCATAGTGCAGAAAATCAAACACCCTCATTCGTTCGTCGGCCGGCCGTCCACCAACCGCAGCAGGCGGCGCGCCCGCTGGCCGAGCTCCGGGTCGTGGGTTACCACGATCAGCGTCAGACCCCGCGCGTTCATGCCTTCCAGAAGGTCCACGACCTCCCTGCCGGAGGCACGGTCCAGATTACCGGTCGGCTCGTCGGCGAGCAGCACCGCGGGTCCCATGATCGTGGCACGGGCGAGCGCCACGCGCTGGCGCTCGCCTCCCGAGAGCTGGGGCGGCCGGTGCGTCGTGCGCGCCGAGAGGCCCACGGTGCCCAGTGCCTCGCGGGCTCGCTTCGCGCGCTCGGACGGCGACAAACCCGCGAACACCATTGGCAGCTCGACGTTCGCCTGGGCTGTCAGGCGCGGAATCAGGTGAAAGAACTGAAAGACAAACCCGATCTTGTGAAGGCGTACCTCGGCCATTTCGGCGTCGGACAGTGATCCGACCTCACGCCCGTCGAGATGGTAGGTCCCCGACGAAGGACGATCGAGACACCCCAGTATGTTCAGGAGAGTCGACTTACCCGATCCGGAGGGACCCATGATCGCCAGATAGTCTCCGGGATCGACCCTGAGATCGAGGCCATCGAGCGCGCGCACCTGAGTGTCGCCGACATTGAACACCCGGTTCACTTCCTTCAGTTCGATCATGGCTTTGCAACCGCACGGGCGCCGGCCCTCACCTCGACCCGGTCGAGCGACACGACCACGCGCTCCCCTTCCGAGAGACCTTCCACGATCTCGGCGTAGTCCCAGTTCTTGAGGCCGATCTCCAGCTGGCGCTCCTCGAGGTGGTCCTCCCGGAGCACCAGGACGCGATCCCCTTCGAGGAGGGCATGCGCAGGCACGCGCAGAACATCGTCGTGCGCTTCCAGGATGATCTCCACATCGGCGGAGGTGCCCGGCAGCAGTCGCACACTGTTTTCCTGCTGGACGAAATCACACTCGATCTCAACCGTGCGGTTCTGTTCCTGGACGTCGAGCACGTACGGGGCCACCCGCACGACCTCCCCCTCGAGGGCTTGTCCCGGATAAGGATCCAGCGTGATACGTGCCGGAAGACCGGCGTGGATGCTCGCGCTATCGACCTCATCAACCGGTGCGCTGACGTAGATGGACGAAGGATCGATCAGATCCAGAATACCCGGCACGGCCATGAGCGCCGGGGAAGGCGTGACCCATTCACCGAGTTCGCTACCGACCTCTGCCACCACGCCGTCGAACGGCGCCCGCAGGATCGTCTTGGCGAGCTGCACTCTTGTCAGCTCCACTGCAGCGCTGGAGCTCCGGGTGCTGGCTCGCGCCGCTTCACAGGCAGCGCGTTCCGCGTCACGGCGGCTCTCGAGCTGGTCAAGCGCCTCCTCCGAGACGATGTTGTCACGGCTGAGCTCACGGTTGCGTTGTAAATCTCGGTCGGCCAGCTCCGCGGACAAACATGCCTGTGTCTCGGTGGCCATGGCCGCCTCGTGCTCGCGCTCGGAGAGCTTCACGCTGGCGCGGAGATCCTGATCCTCGAGGCGCAGGAGCACGTCGCCCCTGGCGACGCGTTCTCCCTCGCGAAAGCCGATAAAGGCCACGCGCCCGCCTAACTCGGGACTCAGGTTGGCCCGCCGCCGCGCTCTTACGGTGCCCGCCTTGCTGTTGATGATGGTGCGCTCGACCCTGCCCCGGCCTATGGTCTCCACGTTCACTTCGACGGGCGACCAGCCGTCACAACGGGCAAGGAACA
>CBEVTG010000495.1:0-1993 GCA_965552745.1 uncultured bacterium | reverse complement strand
GAGCACCCGCAAACGAGGCAGCGTGACCGACATCATTTACAACCTGAAGGGGCGTCCGGTTTACCGGGTCCTGCCCCAGGGCCGCATCGTCGACTTTGAGGGGCTCAGCGTGGCCTGGATCGATGACGACAGGAACATCTACGACTATCACGGGATGCACCGGGGATGGTACGAAGACGGCGCCTGGGTAGGCCACGACGGGGGCGTGATCGGATTCGGGAAGACAGTGGATGGCCCATGTCCGGAGCTCCCTCTTCGCTCCGATGTCCAGCCGCGAGCGCGCCGTCCGGTGCAGGAGCCGCGCCGCCCCAGCGTTTACTTTCCACCTCCTCGCCCGGAACGGCGAGCCGCCTGGGCCCGCCGGCCCCTGGGCTCACGCCTCGATCTCCCCCCCGGCCACTGAGGCCGGAACACCCTCTACAGTCCGGGTCCCTCGGGCACGTCTGGGGATCGCCCGGCCTCCTTCAGCCGTGCCAGCTCTCTTCGGAAGAACTCCCGCTGGCGGTCTCGATCCGCCCGCACCCTGAACCCCTGCAGCAGGAAGAGCGCAAACGGGAACAGGAGCACCAGCGCGTGCAGACCCGCCCACTTGCCCAGAATGGCGACCAGGGCAGCCACTGCACCCGCGCTCAGAAAGCTGGGAAGTAGCCAGGCGTAACGCTCCCTCCACAGGGGAAGGGTCGAGCTTCCCTCCTCGAGACCCGCAAAGATCGCGGCAAGCCCCGTGTGGAGGCCGTAATAAACGAGCGAGGCGATCAGCAATGCAACCAGTTGGCTCTGGGTTCGGAAATCGGCAGGATTCCCACCCATCAGGGAGAAGCTCCAGCCCGTGATCAGGGCCTCGAACGGCGAGACGGTGGCCAGCACCACGGCCTGGTGAAAGGGCATCCGGGGTCGCGCCAGAACGATCGTTGAGAGCGCCCCCAGGACCGCCACCATCACGGCCTGCGGGGTTCCAACCAGAAGCGCGGCGGAGAGCACAAAAACCGGCTGCGCCGACAGGAGCACGCGCGACCCGAACCAGACTCCGGACCGCCCGAGCACCACGGCAAACAAGGCCAAAACAATGAAGGTGGGACTGGTGAAGAAGGTGCCGACCGCAAAGCTGGAGGCAAGCGACAGACACCCCAGGAGGGCCACGAGGCTGACCGCGAAGCTATAAGTGGCTGAGAATCCCCCCGCCGCCTGTTTTGAAGAGCGCGGCAGGTCCCCGGACAGGGAAGGAGAGGTGGCTGTGGAGTGATCCGGCATCGGCGTGTCTGAGACGGCCACCCCCGGCCGTCCGGGGGGAATTTATGTCGCGGCCGCCTGCCTGTCACGCCTGATATCAGGGCTGAGTGGCGTCCTTTTTACCGGCTCCGAATGGCGAAGTGGCGGCGGACCCCCGCAGGATGCGGCCGGGAAGGCGACCCGTGTGCCGCCCTCCCTCCATGACGATCTCCCCGTTCACGATCACGAAGTCGACCCCGACGGGGAGCTGGGCGGGGTGCTCGAAGGTGGCACGATCGACCACCGTTTCGGGATCGAACACCACCAGGTCGGCCCAGTATCCCTCCCGCACCTGTCCGCGGTCTTGCAGTCCGACCTTGGAAGCGGGCAGGGAGGTCATGCGCCGGATCGCCTCTTCCCAGCTCATGAGGCGCTCTTCGCGAACGTACTTTCCAAGCACGCGCGGAAAGGAACCGTACGCCCTCGGGTGAGGCCAGGTATCGGCCAGAACCCCATCGGGGCTCGATCCCTCCGAGTCGGTGATGATCGACACCCAGGGTTGCTTCAGGGCCAGCCGGAGGTCGTCTTCCGACATCGCAAAGTAGATGCCCCCGGCGCGATCCTCTTCTTCGACAATCAGATCGAACAGCAGATCGAGCGGGTCAACCCCGCGCTCAGTGGCGATTTCCGAAAGGCGTTTGCCGCGGTAGCGCCGGTTTTTCTCCGTGTGGACCCAGGACAGCATGATTCCCTCCGCCCCACCCGCTGCTTTCCAGCCGTTGCT
>CBEVTG010000494.1:0-2011 GCA_965552745.1 uncultured bacterium | reverse complement strand
ACGCTGGGCCTCGGAGCGCTCGAGCCTCGTCTCCCACAAGAGATCAGGATGGAAGCGGTCATCCGATACACCCCAGGGTGGATCCTCGAGAATCAGCAGATCGATGCCGTTTCTGCCCGAGTGAATCTTGATCCGATCGCCGACCCGCAGAGAGAGTTCCGCGGCAGGCAGGATCTGGCCGTTAGTACGCCGGAAAAAATAGGGCGCCCTCGACAAGCTCCGCCTCCCGTTCTCATGGTTTATTCTGACATCTAGGCTGCGGCCGCGCCGCCCGAGCACGCGAGCCGAATCGAATCCCAGCGAATCGTACCGGTCCAGGATTTCATACAGACTTCTCACTACCTCGCCCCGGGTCGGTGCAGCCTGCGGCCACAGCCGGCCGTCTCGCCGGGGCCGGTACCAGCCCTCGCGCATCAGATAGGCAACAGCGGGTCGATCGGACTGCGGGATTTGATCCGTGTCGTCGTAGGCGAGCAGCCCCTGCACGTCCTGCTCCGACAGGAGCCGATCCACGCGCTCCTGCCAGGAGAACACCTGCACCCAGTAGCGCGCGAGATCGGATCGTGTCGTGATTGGCTTTGTCTTGAAGTCGTGCCGCCCGGGTCTCTTGCCGATCAACCGGAGCGCACGGAACGTCCAGGAGCGGATCTCGCGCGTCCCGGCGGCCATGTCGAGCCACGACGATTCCGGAGCTTCCTCGGGCAGCATACCCAGAACCTGGAGGGCTGCCGCGCGGTACGCTTCTGCTGAGGCCGAAGTGCTCCCTCCGGCAGCGCGGCGGCGAGTCGACAGCGCCCACACACCGTTACGAGCATCCTCCAGCTCCGGGTAGCACGCCACACCCCGAAGGTAAGGACCCTTTTCTTCCGGAAACACGAGCGCCCCGTCCTCGGTGTGGCCACCGCATACGGCCGTGTACATGGCGTTGATGGGCACACCCTCGTAGGTGAGAACCTGCCCGCGCGTCTGGCGGATGGCTTCATCGGTCATGGAATGCTCGCTCAGGTACCCTTTGTAGACCTGGCACCGCTGGCTGTCGCAGATGTCATAACCATCATTGCCAAACTGCCCGAGGTTGCGAACCAGATACGTTCGAGCCGCAATCGCCTGGGCTTTGAGCGCTTCCATGGCAGGATACTGACCCGGTCCGAGCTCGTTAGGGACAACTCCCCGCAGGTACTCCTCAAGAGGCACATGGTTGACCACGGTGAGCTGTCCGGCCCGGCCGAGAAAAACTTCCAGAATTCCACGGTATTCCCTGCCTTCGACGATGACGCGCCCGGAGGGTGAGGCCGAAACGATCCACACACCGGTAGGCGCAAGAGGGGTGTCGACATAGTTCCCGTCCACGAGGCGCAGTGTTTCCGATCCATCCGTTGGCAACGCTTCGTTGATGATCCACACCTCATCAACCAGATCGCCAGCCTCCCTGCGCACCCTCTCCGCCAGCGCGCTCGCCTCGGGCCGCGTGCTCTTCTCTCCAACCCGGACCCGGTAGGTGCGGCGATCGGGAAATGGCTGTACATCCACCGGCTCCCGCAGCCGTGAGTTCAGGCGCGTCTTGAGCCGATCCGCCTTTTGCGGGTCCTGGAGCGAGGCCACCTGGACCCGGAATACGGTCTCGATCTCCTTTCCGGGCTGCCTATCGGTGACCAGGACGATTTCCTCCTCCTGGAACGTCTCCCTGGCCACGGGATCGTGGTTCAATCGATCGAGCACCCGGAATGCCCCGGTGCCAGATATGACGACGCGGGAGAGCGGCACGCCGAGGGAAATGCGCACTGCCGGCTCGGAGATCTTCACCGGGGACCGGGCAGAAGGCAGCCCCTGTGCCCGCGGCGGAGGGCCTGTGACGAGCGCGGCCGAGATCACTCCGAGGGCACTCCAGAAGACCGGCCGCAGGGCACGCGGTCGGAGCGGGGTGAGGCGGGTCACGGGGTCGGGATCTCCTGGATGGAAGGTTGCCACGGCGGTACAGTTGAGCGGCCTATAATAGTGCCCCCATCGGCAC
>CBEVTG010000493.1:0-2016 GCA_965552745.1 uncultured bacterium | reverse complement strand
AACGGCCACATTGTGGTTTGGCCGGATCTGGAATTTCTCCGCCGCAAGCCCCCTTCCCGCAACCCAGAAATCCTGAACTCAGTCTCCCCGTCCGGGAGCCGATCAATCCGGCCCTGGGGCGGGAGTGCGTGCGGTTTAAGCCCTCACCAGCATTTTAATAACTGTAGTGGAGAGTGCAGGCAGTGAAAGGCTATCCGAATGGAGAGTCCGCTATCCGATTGGATAGGGTTGTCTTCGAACCCTGTCAAACTCAATCGCCCCGTCATGCTCGGATAGATGCTTGTATCTCATAGAGAGAAAGGGGATTACAGGGGTTGGATTTACGCAATGGCTTTAACACCCTGTGCTGGCGTCCCGGTTGCTTTTAATCTGGAGGGAGAATCGGTCAATGGGGTTGAGCCGCGTGCTGGGCTGGCTTGTCAGCCGCTGGAGATGATGCAGGAGGGAGGAGAAGAAGATGACTACGACGATCCGCCGCCATGGCAACACTTTTGTGATCGATCTGGTTGGGGAACTCACTTCGGGCAATGGTTCCAGTGTTCTATCCGAGCGCGTGAGGCAACTGGTGAGGGACGGCTGTGATGAAATCATCATCAACCTTCGGGGAATGACCCGCATCGACAGGAGTGGGGTGGATGAGCTTCAACGATGCCGCAGCGAGGCGGCCACCCGAGGGCTGGACCTGCAAATTGACAATCTCGATGCGCCGGACCAACGCCGGACGGAACTCGAAAGGTGGTTGGACGGTGAGGCTCAGCCTGATGGGTGCGATGGTGAGGGCGAGGTTCACTGAATATTTTCTCATTCGGATCGTGTGTTTTTAGCCTTCAGGCGCATTGGGATGAGTAAGGCGGCAGAAAATCAGATCCACGCCTCGAAGGGAGTTTGCAATGAGGGCCAAGATCGAACGTGATGAGGACATCTCGATCATCAAATTGAACGGAAAGCTCACCACAGGAGGGCCTGACGTGTTGCTCCGGCAGAAGATGGGAGAGCTCCTGGAGGAGGGGGCCCGCCGTATTGTCCTGAATCTGAAGAACGTGCCCTGGATGGACAGTGGCGGCATCGGCGAGCTGGTTGCCTGCCAGAAGCGGGCCGCGCGGGCTGGTGCGGAGGTTCGCCTCATCAACGTTCACGGCCGTTCTTACGACCAGCTCCAGCTCGTGAAGCTGTTCGACTACTTCCACATCTTCAGGAATGAAGGAGATGCCATCGGGTCGTTTCGATAAGTGAACTTCGGCTTCCCCTCGCTCGAGGAGAAGCCATGATAAGGATCCGCTGCCGGGACCGGGTGACGCTGAGCGGTTACTGCTCATTCAACCTCGACAACCCAACGCCGGCAGCGGGCCCTTAATTTTTCTGCCTCCGCTCGCTCTTTTCCTCAAACTTTTCATCCGTCGCCGAGCCTGAGAGCACACAAGCTCCGGGCTGGAAACCAATGTGCGTGTCCGGTGGTGAGAGGGCGGCGTGTCCTGGTTCTGTGCCAGGGTGAAGAAGAGGAGGTATTTCTCATTGTTATGTAATGCACTGAATATAAATGCTTTAGTTAATTGCATTAAACTGCTGGTCAAAAAAATCTTGAGTTCCACTCACCTTTGGTGGTAAAAACCGAACTAGTTTAATTAACAAGTATTTACGTACTACATCGCCGATGGGGGTAGTCCGGTGGGCGCGGGAGCGGAGCTTCTCGAACCAGCGGTATACCGATGCGGAATTCGAGGCGGAGTTCCGCCCCGTCTCGTTCCTCACGCTTCCACTCACACGTCTCAAATCCTCACCGAGAGGCGCTGCGCCCCGTCGCACGCACTCCAGGAGCGTTCGGTACGGATCCACCGAAATCTGCGGCCAGAATCTATACCCAGGGCCCCCCGTACTCCGTTACGGAGTTCGGACTGAGCCCCTGTCGAGATAGGGGAGAGAACCGTCTCCAGGGTTTTCTCCAGGGAATGGAATCGGCATGAAAGAGAAAAGCGCCCGACAGGACGAGAGCGCCGAGGGCGGCAGCCTCGAAACGAC
>CBEVTG010000492.1:0-2016 GCA_965552745.1 uncultured bacterium | reverse complement strand
CCTCCCAGGATGTTCGCTACGAAGCTGCCGTCGCCATTGACCAGCTTCGCAACATTTCCCGCTGACTTACCAACCCTGTTGATTGTGCACGGATCCGTCGAGGTGCGTGTGTGCGGAAGGCGCGCGGTGCGCGCCGATCAGCAGATGACGACCGGTTTTCGCGCCGCCTCGACGAGGTGCCGGGTGAGACTCCCCAGCATGAACTCGAGCAGGCCTTTCCTGGAAGAGGCTCCCACGAACACGATGTGGGCCCAGTCCAGGTATTCCTCGTCCATCACGTCCTCGATCTCCTTCGGTGTCCAGCGCTTCTCGACCGCCTCGAAGGAGCGTCTGCGCAGGTAATCTTCGGCGCCGTCCAGATAATAGCTGGCCGCGTTCTTGTCGTCGTGGGAGATGAGAACGGTGGCTTCGGTGAGACTGGGAATGGCCAGTTGCGCGAAGCGCTGCAGGGCCCGGGCCGCCGCCAGACTCCCATCGAAGGCGAGCAGACACCTCAGCTTCTCTTCCGGCAGCCTGGGAAGGGAGATCTTTTCCGGCACCCCGCAAATCGGTGTGATGGTGTGATCGAGAACCTCCTCCAGTGAATTTCCCGGAGTCTCCTGGGTCTCGAAGTGGAAGAAGGTCTTGAGGCCCATGACCACGAGGTCATAGAACATTGATTCGTCGATGATCCGCTTGCTGGGCTCCCCCTGGCGTTCCGCCTCGATGTGGGAAAGGCCTGCTTTGTCGCACTTGGCCGCGAAGCTCGCCAGAAGACTCCGGATGCGCTGATTCGCCTCTTCCACCTTGGTTTTCTCGAGGTGTTCGGCGAAGTGCATGCCACCGATCGGCACCGGCCCGATGGATCTCTCGATCCCCGGAATATCCAGAACCACGAGACCTGTGATCTCGGCGTCATGGGCGCCGGCCAGAGCGCAGGCCAGATCAGTGGCGCTCTGGGTGAAGGGGGAGGGATCGAGAGGCACCAGCACGCGTTTGATCATCCACAGTTCTCCTCGGACGAAAGCTCAAGTCGCCTGAGCCTAATCTGCCGCCCCGTCAACGTCAAGAGGTTGGAAGCGGGCGCGCGACACCGGGTGCGGTTCTTGACCCCTCGTTAGAGGGTCGGGTATGGTCACTCCTCAGGCTCCTTCAATCGCCTCAATGACCCGCTTCCTGATCTCCTCCTACGTTTTCACGCTGATGTGCCTGCTGCTGGGTTCGCCGTACCTGCTTTTCAAGGTGACTCAGCGGGTGAAAGGATCTCTGCGCTCCATCCTGCAGGGGGCGATGTTTGGAATCGGCTCTCAGTTTTTACTCGAGCTGGTTCTGGCGGTCGTGGTTTATACCGCCCTGCTGGCGGGATTGTCGCTGCAGGCCTGGCCCGATTCGCTGTTGCTGCCGGCGGTTCTTTACGCGCTGCTCATCGAAGCTCTGAGAGCTCTGGCCTTGTCGCGCTTCGCCACCCAGATCCGCTCGGCCCGCGCCGCAGCGCACTTCGGGCTCGGATGGGGTTGCGGCATGGCGATATTCCTCGGGGTCCAGCTTCTGGCGACTCTGTACGCCCATCAGAACCTGGATCCGCTCGAGAGCGTGCAGGCCTACCCGGAAGAGGTGCGGCAGGAGATCAGCCAGGAACTCGAGCGCGAGCGCACCGAACTGCTCGAAGCGTCTCCACTGCGACCGCCCTTGCAGCACGTGCTGAGGGCGGGGCTCAACGCCTTTTACCAGCTGGCGTTCACGCTCATTCTCGTGGGAACCTGGACGCGTGGAGAACGTTTTGCCTGGCTGCGCGCCGCCGCATTTCACGCGGGTCTGAGATTGCTTGCCACAGGGCCCCTGCTGTATCTGCCAGGCTGGGGCGGCTTGCTGCTCAGCCTGGGTCTGCAGTTCCTCCTGGTGGCGCCTACCTATCGCTGGATGGCGCACCAGATCGTCCAGTCGACTCGGTAAGGTGCGGCCGCCCGTGACTGTTTTCTCAGTCGGGGCCGGACAGTCCGGCCTTCGTCTTGACCAGTACATCAAGGATCGCATCCC
>CBEVTG010000491.1:0-2021 GCA_965552745.1 uncultured bacterium | reverse complement strand
CCAGATTGGCGTAGTTCGTGTTTCACTGCACCCAAGCTTCAGATCAATCCTTTTATCCATATTTTACAAAACTCTGAAAATAAACAAGATAACTCCTCCTTGATCAACCCGCCGAACAGCTCGCCGGCGCGTTCTGATGGCACGCTTCTTGATACAGCAAATGAACAAAGAGGGGACGTTTCTTGAAGAAGGAGGAGGCTCGCTCCACTATGAGAAAGTCGCTTAGCGCCAGTTCTGCGTTCCAGCCCCGGTCATTCGTTGACTTCAGGCTCAACGACACGACCTACCAGATCGACCCACTGCGGAGGAAAGTTTACCGGCGATTCGTCGAGGTGGAAACCTCACGAGCCTCCCAGATCATGGCCAGTTTCGCTGACGTGCCCGGAAAAAAGGGCTGACTGCACGGTTCTTAACCGGGCGCCCGGTTTCGCGCCCTCCTACCCCCTGACAGGAATGGTGTGAGTGCTCCCCTGCTAAACGGAGCGCTCATCGATCTCGACATTACCGACGTCGCGTTCGGTGGTGCCGGTGTCGCACGCCACCACGACTTCGTGGTGATGGTGCCCCGCTCCGCTCCCGGCGATCGATTGCGGGTGCGAGTCTTAGCCACCCACCCCACCTATGCCGAAGGCCGCATCGAGGCCATCCTGGATCCTTCTGCGGATCGGATCGCGCCTGCCTGCATGCATTTTCCAGCCTGTGGCGGCTGTGCCTATCAGCACGTAACCAGTTCGCGGCATACCGAAATCAAAGCCCGGCAGGTTCGCGAAACGCTTCGCCGACTCGGCGGTCTGCGGGACGTGCAGGTTCTCGAGCCGATCGGCGCACCTTCTTCCTACGCCTACAGGAACCACATCGAGCTGACCCCGCTGAGGGACAGTGAGGGCCGGCCCCGCCTCGGCTACCATGCCGCGGATGACCCCGCCACGATCTTTCCCGTCAGTGAGTGTCCCATTGCTCGACCTGTCCTGGAAAAACTGCGCCAGAGACTTGACGATTTGCTCCGGCTGAGCTCCATCCGCCCTTTCGATATGAGCACCGGCCGCGGCTACCTGCGAAGAGTTGTGCTGAGAAGCTCGGTCCGGGACGAAACCCTGCTCGAGTTCTGGACCACAACCCGGAATCCGCAACCGTTGGTGCCCCTCCTTGAGGGCCTGAGGCGGCACCCTGGTCTACGTGGCGTTGTGCAGATTGTGCACCGCGGAAGCACACGCGAGCCGAGACGCGCCCCGTCTCTCCTCCGGGGGAAGCCCTTCCTCCGGGAGGAGCTTCTGGGATTGAAACTGGATATTCCGGCCGGTTCATTCGCTCAGACCCATCCTGCCATGTCGGGCGCCCTTTACGAGGAGGCTCTTGGCGCGCTTGGAGAAGTTCGCGGGGAAGCCTGCCTGGATCTCTTCTGCGGAGCGGGCGCCCTCAGCATTCTGATGGAGCGCCGTGGAGCACGGGAGGTGATCGGTGTGGAGGTGGACCCGGCCGGAGCGCAGGCGGCTTCGAACAATGCGCGCAGAGCGGGCTGCACGCACTGCCGCTTCGTGCACGCAGAGGCGGGAAAAACCCTGGAGGGCCTGGGCCCCCCGCTGACGGGCGGCGCCTTCAGCCGGGCGATCCTGAACCCGCCCAGAAGCGGCCTGAAGACCCGCACATTACCGCAGCTGGTCTCACTCAAGCCAAAGCGCCTCGTCTACGTCTCCTGCAACCCGGCTACGCTGGCCCGTGACCTGCGCCGACTGGTCGACAGCGGGTACACGCTGGAGCACGTCCGGCCCCTCGACCTGTTCCCCCAGACCGCACACGTGGAGACGGTCGCCGCGCTCTCGAGAGACTGACCCCCGCTCGCCGGTAGACCCTTGCACTGCAATCACTTAGAGAGATGACCCGGGGGCCCTCCGGGACCCGCCCTCCGGTTGCCTGTGCATAGCCTAAACCCTATATTGCAGAAGGTTTGGAGAATTCGCGCCCGGTGCGGATCTCTCCGTCTTTTTGTCCAGTCGAATGGAACGTCACGAAGAAAGAGCCAT
>CBEVTG010000490.1:0-2037 GCA_965552745.1 uncultured bacterium | reverse complement strand
GACTTAACCCTCGCAGAGCCCCACCCGGGCAGGAGCCGGATGAACATCCTCCGTGCATCGCTGAAGCATGGCTCCGTCGCCTTGTTGGCGTGCGCCGCCATTCTGGCCACCCCACTAGACACCCGCGCTGCAACTGAGCCGCACCTGTTGTCGCTTCCATCCTGGCCGATAATATCGTAAAATTGACTCATAGTTACCCGGTGAAACTTTCTTAAACATCGGAAATCTGGTACGGATTTGCTGGGCGAGAGTATCGAGCATGTTCTCCCACATCCTACTGTTCACCGCCCTGGCGGCCGTCTCTGAGGCCGGCCATCCTGTGGCCGCACCCGAGACCAGTGAGCAACAGCAACCTGCCCACCTTCAGGAACTCAGCAGAAGTACTTGCCCACCACTCGGCCCCGAATACTTTTTCACACGAAACACTGCTTATAGCTGGACCGCTCGCAACTGCGTTCACAAATTGCATCTGTCGGTAGACGAACACGGTGCCGAGTTGACACCCGCGCCTGGAACTGGCTCGTGGAAGCTCTCCGTCGAGTTGATCGGATTCGGCCGTTCCGGGATGGTGCAAGAAGTCGAAGTTCGAGACATGGCCGCAATTGGGAACCGTGTCGAGCTGCGCCGTACGCAGGTGACAGAGTGGTATGTAAACCAGGCCGCCGGTCTGGAACAGGGCTTCACGATCCACACCAGACCACCAGCTTCTGTTTCAGATAGGGCGCTGGTGGTACTCGACATGAAGGTTCGTGGCGGACTACGCCGCTGGATCAGTAGTGACAACATGAAGGTTCTATTCATGACAGCGGATGGAGATGCGGTTGTGCGGTACGCTGATCTCACGGTCCTGGATGCGAACGGAGCCGTCGTACCTGCCCACTTCTCGAGCGCGGGGGAACACCTCAGAATCGAAATTGAAGATGCAGACGCAGTCTACCCCCTTCTCGTCGACCCTTTCATCACCGATCCTTCGTGGACAGCTGAAAGCGATGAGGCAGGCGCAGCCTTTGGCTGGTCCGTTTCCGGCGCGGGGGACGTCAACAACGACGGGTACGATGATGTCATCGTTGGCGCCTATACCTACACCAACGACCAGAGCAATGAGGGACGTGCCTATCTGTACCTCGGCAGCGCGACCGGTCTCGAAGAGACACACGCCTGGACCGCGGAAGGCAATCAGGATCAGGGCTTTTTCGCGGCCTCCGTAGCCGGAGCTGGTGACATCAACGGCGACGGTTACGATGACGTCGTCATCGGGTTCCCCTCGTACCGGAATGAAAACCAGGAAGCCATCGGCCGGTTCGTCATCTACCGGGGTACCGGTGCCGGCACCGGGCTCTCCATGGCCCCCTCGCGTGTGATCGATGGCGACAAGCACGCCAGCGATTTCGGCTGGTCGGTGGCGGGCGCAGGCGATGTCAATGGTGATGGCTACCATGATGTTATTGTGGGTGCCTACCTGTACGACAACGTAGACGTCGGCAGAGGCGGACGCGCCTACGTTTATCGGGGCGGCGGATCCGGACTCGAGGCCGCTCCTGCCTGGGTTTATGAAGGAGACAGACAGAACGGTTTCGTCGGTTGGTCCGTAGCCGGCGCGGGAGATGTCAACGGGGATGGCTACGATGACGTGCTCGTGGGAGCCTTCGGTAGCTTTACGACGGATACATCTCGCGACGGCTGGGCCGGCCTCTTCTTCGGAGGATCCGAAAGACCGCGCTCAACCCCCTCCTGGGAGAGGATCGGATTCGTACCGGGCCAGGAGTTCGGATACTCGGTAGCCGGTGCCGGAGACGTGAACGGTGACGGTCTCGACGATTTTCTGATCGGCACGAGTTCGAACGAGGCTTTCCTTTACGAGGGGAGCGGGTTCTTCATTGGTCCCACTCCAGACTGGGATGAGGATGGCGGAGGTGGCGTGAGCCAGTTCGGGTTTTCGGTGGCGGGAGCCGGTGATGTGAACGCCGACGGGTATCATGATGTGATTGTAGGCGCCCCGTCGATCTCGTCCCTGACGCTCCCAGGCACAGCCTTCGT
>CBEVTG010000489.1:0-2059 GCA_965552745.1 uncultured bacterium | reverse complement strand
GGCCAGTGCGGTGTCCAGGGCGGCGAGAAGCCCGCGCTCGCACCAATTGCTGGAGGAGCTGGGTACGCACCCGGCCATTTACTACCTGGATGAAAGGGAGCGCCGTGCCTGAGGATCTACGACCCCGGGGCCAGGATCAGGACGAGCAGCTGTACCGTTCGATCGACCACACGGGCCCCGGCTTCTACCTGACCGCAGCGTTCCTGCTCGCCGTCTTCTTCTTCGGCGTCTATCAGTACCTTCGGCAGATTGTCTTCGGTCTGGGCGTTACAGGCCTGAATCAGCCGGTGACCTGGGGCTTCTACATCATCAATTTCGTGTTCTTCATCGGCATCAGCCATGCCGGGACCCTGATCTCTGCCATCCTGAGGCTGAACCAGGCCGAATGGCGCCGTCCGATCACCCGCATGGCGGAGGTGATCACAGCCATCGTTCTGTTGATCGGTGGGCTGCACCCGATTCTCGACCTGGGCCGGCCGGACCGAATGCTCAACATCTTCAAGTGGGGTCGACTCCAGTCACCGTTGCTCTGGGACGTCATGAGCATCACGGCCTACTTCGCCGCAAGTACGGTCTACCTGTACCTGCCACTCATCCCCGACATCGCAAAGCTGCGCGACCGCGGAACCCGGCCGCGCTGGCTCTATGACTTCCTGAGTTGGAACTGGCACGGCACGCCGAGGCAGAAGCAAGTCCTCGATCGGGCCATGAATCTGCTGATGATTCTCGTGATCCCTATCGCCGTGTCAGTTCATACGGTCATCAGCTACATCTTCGCCATGACCCTGCAGGCGGGCTGGCACAGCACGATCTTCGGTCCCTATTTCGTGGCGGGTGCGATCTTCTCGGGCATCGCCTGTTTGATGGTGGTCATGATCGTCTTCCGCAAGGTCTATCACCTCGAGAACTACCTCAAACTGGTGCACTTCTCGAACCTGGCCAAGCTGCTTCTGGTGATGTCGGCCGTGTGGTTCTACCTGACCTTCTCCGAGTACCTGACCGGATTTTTCGGCGCGGAGCCCGCAGAGATGGCCGTCATGATGTTCAAGTTCACCGGTCCCTACGCGATTCCCTTCTGGCTGATGATCTTCCTGAATTTCGTGCTACCGGTCGCACTGCTCTCGCGCAAGAAAACCAGGACGATTCCCTCGATCCTGGTGGTGTCGATCGGGATCGTGATCGGCATGTGGCTCGAGCGACTCATCATCGTCGTGCCTTCGCTCTCCGTTCCGTATCTGCCCTATCCCAGTCATCCGTATTGGCCGTCGCTCACCGAGATCAGCATCTTCGCCGCCGCCATTGCGGCCTTCTGTCTCGGCTTCATGACCTTTGCGAAGTTCTTCCCGATTATCTCGATCTGGGAGATCGAGGAAGGCAGGCGGACCTCGATCAAGGAAACGAGCGCCCGCGTCGCCAGCTACCTCCCGGATGACACCGTGGCGGCGCCCGGCGATCGAGACGCAATTGCGGAGGGAACGGGATGATCTACCGATCTTGGATTCGCGGCATTCAGTACCTCTCGATCTTCTTGATGTGGCTCTTTGCGGCGGGAACTCTCATCTTTGTCCCCTGGCTGATCGTCGTGGCCGCGCGCTTGAATGATGCGCTCAACTGGACGGTCGCCATCAGCGTCGTCATGACGCCGGTGTACCTCACCGTCGCGGGAACGCTCACCTATGTATTCATCGGGCTGCAGCGAGGAGCTCCAAAAGAGAAAGACGAAGAACCTCCGCAAGGCTCCAGCTGAGCAGTCCGCGCCCGCGGGACGGTATGGTGGTTTCCTGAGTCGCGGGGATCCTGTGGATTTCTGCGACCTTCGTTCGCGCGGGTGAGGCCTATGACGTCAAGCTGCGGCCGCGCGGTGGCCCCGCCGGTCAAGAACATCAAATAGAACCGCGTCACCACCCCATGGGCTCTCTTTCGCGAGTGATCCAGGTGTTCGGCTATCGAAGGGCTGTGGGGGACATGCCTCGTTCGGCGTTTGTGGCACGGATCCAAGGTCTGCAGCCCGATCCGTGTTCACGAGCCTGAGAAGAAGAGCACCAGACTGGACCAACCA
>CBEVTG010000488.1:0-2059 GCA_965552745.1 uncultured bacterium | reverse complement strand
TGCCGCGCACCCGCCCATGCAGCTGCGGGGCGATTGCCTGCGCCCCCCCCATCGTCAGAAGGAGGACGGCCGCGACCCACCAGCGGCGCCGTCCCACGGCTCCACCCACCCGGGATGAGCGGTATGCACCATGATCGGCAAGCCTGTGCAGAAGACACACTCCATATCGAGAGCAAGCGAGGTGCCAGTGTTTCGTATGCCGCAATTATATGAGAAAAAACCACTTGCTGGTAAACCGCCTCTTGGAAGCACTCCGGGCAAGCCTGTGCCGAGCCCGAAGTGCGCTGTTTGACGCACCCCGGCGGGCACTACGACAAATTGTCAGGACGAGAACCGTTCAAAGACTTCGATGAGTTCGGGAATATCAGAAAGACCAGTACGCTCCCAGGTACCACTCCTCGCCCGGCTCGGATGCGCCGCCTTCAGGCTCGAGAGTGACCAGGAAACCGCTGATCTTTTGTTTTTCGACCGCCGTGAAGTTCTCGAAACGGAAGAACGCCTCCTGCTGCGGATCGTTCAGCGCGAAAACTCCAGCGCTCGTCGGATCACGGTCTTCGGCGTAAACCCACAGTTGATACCGCCTGTCCGCCGGCACGGGTGGCAGATTGGTGATCTGAAGAATCGCCACGCTTTTCTCCGTGTCCCAGATGAGCTTGCCGTACCCCTGGGGGCTCGCGTCGAGACCGTTCAGCAGGACGACCTCGACCTCCTTCGACCGCAGGATGTCGAGCACCTGATCTCCGCTCTCCAGTCTTTCAGCAAGAACGGCAATCCGCTCCTCGGCGTCCTCGAATGCTCGAAGCATTAGTACGGCGGCGAGCCCGAGTCCTACGAGCAGGGCGAACAGAGTGCCGGTTACGGCAAGGGCGGTCCGCGGACGGTTCAGGCCGAACCACGCCGCAACGGTCGTGATCCAATCCTGCCGGGGTTGCGTCGATGCGGAGCGCACCGCCTCCATGAGCCGCTCCTTCGCGCGGGACGGAGGATCTTGGAGAGGAACCGTGGCGGGCAGATGGAGAGCGGCGTGTTCCAGCTCACTGAAGGCTTTGAGCATTTCCGGATCCGCTTGCTCGAGAAGACCTTCGAATTCACGCAGCTCTTCTCCTTCGAGCGCACCCAGGAGCCAGGCCGAACACAATTCAAGGAACCGATCGTGGCGGGCGCTCACGGTTTCAACTCCTGGGCCAGCATGCCGTGCAGAGCTATCAACCCTTGCCTCATCCGCGTCTTCACGGTGCCGAGCGGGATGGCAAGCTGGCTGGCGATTTCCGACTGGGTGTGCCCGAGGAAGTAGGCCAGGTGCATCACCTTCTGCTGCTCCGAGGGGATTCTGGCCAGGAGGCCGCGCACAGTATCGGCGCGCTCGATCATAAGAACCGCATCCAGCTGGGAGGTTTGTGACGCGGCGCTCTGATCCTCCGGGTGTGCCAGCGTCGTCTCCATCTCCCGGCGCCGGGTGTAGTTCTTCGACCGGGTCCGGTCAATGGCTCGGGAGCGGGCCAGGGTCACGAGCCAGCTGTAGACGTTCCCCTTGCGCCGATCGAATCGCCCGGCGTCCTTCCAGATCTGCAGAAACACCTCCTGCAGGATTTCCTCAGCGTCCCGGGGATCTTTGAGGATGGCGCGGATGAGGCCGTATACCAGCCTGGAATACCGGTCGTAGAGACGCGAGAGCGCCTCCTCGCTTCCTCGGGCAATCGCCTCCAGAAGCTCGACCTCCACCGGGCTGGTTCGAGCCTGCACGTCTGTGCGCCAATCGCGATAACGCTTCGAGGCCGGACATGGCATCCGGTCTCCACCCGTATAGTACGAAATTTCTCAAGCCCCGGATTGCCCACGGACATGCGACAGGCGAATCTCCATCTCGGAGCCACAGCCTAATCCGCTCCTGGCGTTTCTTCGTATCTAGAAGCAGGGGGAGCAACCCCCAAACGATGAATCAGATGTCGAAAGGAGAACCGATGCAAATACGTATCTGTGGACTGGGTCTGGCTCTGATACTGGCGATCAGCGCACCGGGATGGGGCGCGGCAGATGGGAACGTGCCTCCGAACAAATA
>CBEVTG010000487.1:0-2070 GCA_965552745.1 uncultured bacterium | reverse complement strand
GTATTGACGGCAACCCGGTGCGCAGTTGGAAGGATCTCAATCTAGAGGTAAGTCTCAGCCCTGGACAGCGCCGCATGCTCGAGGTCGAGCGCCAGGGGCAGCGATTGAACCTGGAGATTGGCCTCCTTTCTCATACACCCTACAAGATCGGCTACGCCGGTCTCGTCCCCGCCGCAGGGGTCGTGGTGCGCGAGCTCCTGCCCGGTAAACCTGCCGCACAGGCCGATGTGCGAGCAGGTGATCAGATTCTTTCCGTCGGGGGTGAGATCGTTTTCAACGTGGAAGACGTGATTGAGGAGGTGAGCGAACGGGGCGGGGAGCGTGTGCTTCTGGGCTTGCTGCGGGATGGGCAGGAAATCGAACGCGATGTCGCCGTTGAGAATACGGAAGAGGGAGGCAGGATAGGTGTCTCGCTCGCGGTGCCGAGCCGCTTGAGGCGCTATCCGCCCCTCGAAGCTTTCGGCAAGAGTCTTCAGGAGGCGCGCGAGAACTCCGGCCTCCTGTTCCTCACCATTCGTAAGCTGTTACGCGGTGAGCTCTCCCTGCGGACCATGTCCGGCCCCATCGACATTTACAAGTTCGTTGGCAGCGCGTGGGAGAGGGGATTCTCGGAGTTCTTCTCCTTCATGGCACTCATCTCACTTCAGCTGGGCATTATCAACCTCCTGCCGATCCCGGTACTCGACGGTGGGCACATCCTGGTACTTGGTATCGAGGGCGTACTGCGCAAGGATCTCAGCCTTCGGGTCAAGGAGAGGGTGATGCAGGTGGGATTTGTATTCCTGGTGGTGCTGATGGGGTTCGTGATCTACTTCGATGTTGTGAAGCACTTCGCGCAGACCTGAGGCTGCCTCAGATTTCACCCTTGTCCGTGCGGCGGCAGGCCAGGTAATCCGAAAACATCAACTCCCGGCACCGCCTCAAAATCAGCCATCGACGGTAGCATAGCCGCATGGGTTCGGATTGCCCGGCCGTGGGGGATCGTCGCCGGCGCTGGATCTCCGTCTCCAGTCTCTTGACCTCGAGTTCCATACCGGTCAGGGCCCGTCGGAGTTTGTCGATTTGGGGGCGCTCCACCTCGACCTTGGTGAGCCGGAAGAAGAGTTCATCCCTCTCTCGCTTCATCTCATCAAAGAGCGCGGCCGGCACGAAACCGCTCAACGATTCCAGCAGCGGATCCGGGCGTCGCGAACCAGCTGCAGTCTCGGTCGCCAGGCGGCGGGGTGAAGGATGTTGCGCCGGGGTCCCGGAGAGTGGCAGCGAGGGTCTCCGCGAGTGAACTTTCCTGGAGCTCACGGCCTCTGGCATGTCACTCTCTTCGTTGAGGGAACGGTACGGCTCCATGTCTCGGGGTTGCGGCGGTGTCTCGGGATCGCTTCCCGCGGATTGTTTCAGGCCTAGTTGATCCGCCAGGCGGCGCAAGCGCTCTTTCTCTTCGTCGATACGCACGAACTCATGACTCAGATCTGTGGAGCGCGCTTCCACAGCCCCATCCTGTGCGCCAGACTCGTCCATGCAGCTTATTGACCTGCTCTGAGATTTCCGTTCACACTCTGTTCTAACTCGCCCTCCGATCCATGTCAAGCATGGCGAGAGGAACACAGGCGGGCAGGTGTTCGGGAACAGCGATCACATGTGATCACTGAAGAACCCTTCAGTCCGGCCCGTGCAGCCGCAATTCCTTACGCAGGCACAGGATGCACGCCGAAAGCAGTTTGGCACCGGGTTTGCTCTTTACATCCGATGCGGCTGGTGAGGCTACCGGTCGCTTGGTGGGACCCCCGGTGGTGAGGCGGACACAGAGGCACGCCAGGCGCGTAACTCCAGCGTTTGCAACGACCAGTTACGCCGGATTACGCGCAGTTACTGCTGCACCTACTGTTGCATATTCGGGACCGTGATTCGGATGGTGGTTGCCTTCACCGTGACCGGGGGCCGGCAGCCGGGTGCTGATGTAGACTGAACCGATCGCGCCTCCGTCCGTCTTCGTGAAATGTGTCCACTAATCAATGGTCGCTGGGTCGACGAGCCTGTTTCTTCAGGTCCAGCTGGGATCCCGCCCAAGCGCAG
>CBEVTG010000486.1:0-2077 GCA_965552745.1 uncultured bacterium | reverse complement strand
AAGGCCAGCTCCGAAGCACGGATGAAGTGAGCGATCAAGATTCGCGGATCTTCATCGCCGACGGCGATACGGATCGTCGTGCGCGCGATCCCCGCTTCCCGAAGTGCCTCCTCCGAGAGCTCCGAATGGCTGGTCAGGGCAGGGCACAGAACCACTGTGTTCGCCTGTCCCAAGCTTACCTGCAGACCAAAAGCGGGCTCCAGGTTGTCAAAAAGGCGTTTCACATCGATGGGACCGAAGGCGTTTCTCGATTCTCCCTGCCCCTCCAGATCAATCGTGAACAGAGGTGCGGGCAAGCCCAGCAGCATGTGCTTCTCTCGCAGTTCCCAGTTCTCGTTCCCTTCGACCGCCGAGCAGTGGACGTTGATACCCGGATGGCTCTTGAGCACGCGCGCCAGGACGATCGTGTTGATGCACTTCTTCAGTACCCGCAGCTCCAACGTCCGCATGCCGTTAATAACCTCAAAAGCCTTGTCGGCATCGAGAAACGCACCCTTCACGTAATAGACATTCCAGAAGAGCGTCTGATCCCAGGCATATGTGCGCATCCGGCCGTCGGAGCCGGGCGCGGTGACCGATTCACCTTTCGGGATGAACATCTGCTCGTTGCGCCCGATGACGACCCCTGCCGTAGTCGTGCCCGTGCCCACGAGGTCCTTGGTGTAGGAGTGGATAACGAAGTCCGGCCTCTCCATCCGATCCTCGTGCTGCAGCACGGGCTGCAGGACGGGAGTTCCGACGGTCGCATCGCAGATGACCGTCATGCCTTTCTCGTGCGCCGCACGGCACATCCCCGGAACGTCCAGAACATAGCCATGCGGATTCCCAGGTGACTCCAGGTAGATGTAGATCTTTCGCCCCTGGGCCAGACGGTCTTTGAACTCGGCCTCCGTCCGCTCCAGGGCACCCTTGAAAACCTCGGCCGTGTGACCGTCGAACCACCGTACGGCAACATCCAGGTTGCTCTTCTTTCCGTACCAGTCGTGGATCAACTGGTAGGCACCGCCGTAGATGTTTCGGCTGCTGAGCACGACGTCCTGGAATCCCACCAGGTGCGCCAGGGTCGAATCGATGGCAGCCATGCCAGAGTTGAAGTTCCAGGCGAAGTATTCGCCTGCACGAGGCCCGGCCTCGACGTCCACGATGTGATTCGCGAGGCAGGTCGAGGTCGGATTCATCAGGCGCGAGTAGATCTCATGCATGATCTCCTTGCCCTGAAAGGCGTCCTCGATCCACTCCGTGCAGGCGTACAAATACGTGGCGGTTCGGGTAATCACCGGCGTCGAGCTGAAAATTGCGGTGACGTTGTCGAAGATCGGATAGGGACCTTTGGTAGAATGGGTCGCCCCTTGCACGATGAGCGACTGGTAGCCCTTGCGCAGCGGATTCTGCAGCGTGTCCAGCATCTTGGCGAGCTGGAAGCAGAGAAAGCGTTTGGCGTTGAAGTGCGCGATCCGATCAGAGCGGTCGAGCCCAGCCAGTGTCTCGAGCGACAGTGCCCACATACGCTGGAGCCCAGCATTCGCGTGGTAGACGTGCTCCACGACGCGGGAGAGCTGGCGCCCTTCGGGCGTTTTTGGATCGATAGAGAAGTGCTCGAGCTGCTCGCTCACGAGCTCAGGAATGGTCGATGCCTGAGTCGTCTTTCGGCGAGGGCTTAGCTGTCTGGCGAGATCAAAATCACTTGCCTTGGTTTGGCGGTGCGTCCGAGTTGTCATTTTCCTCTCCTCCAGTTCGAGAAATTGCCATCAATGATCTAGACTCGTGGCACTTCTCGGGGGGAGAGTCACCGCTCATGAGGAAGGAATCACCCAAGGCCAAAACAATCATTCCATTCTTGAATGGCTCAACCGGCGCAGAGATAAGGGGATCTCTCTGGATGTGGCTCCCAGTGCAAACTATTCTCATCACAGGCAGTTCCTATGGACATAATCCTACCATGTTCAACTTCGCCGGGACAAATGGACGTGGGGGTACGAAAAATCCCGGCCGCGGCCTCGCCACGATCGGGATCTTCGTCTGTCGGATTGGTAGCGGGGAGTCGATCTGATCGGGTACAGAAGAATCTGGTGGCCTT
>CBEVTG010000485.1:0-2080 GCA_965552745.1 uncultured bacterium | reverse complement strand
ATCTCCCGCCGATCGAACGGCGTCCTGCCCGGTCATCGAGTCGGCGACGAACAGGATCTCCGAGGGTTGTAGGCCAGCCTCCAGATCGCGTAACTCCTCCATCAACTTTTCATCGATGTGCAGACGACCGGCGGTGTCGACAACGACGTGGCCGCCGTCCGGCAGGGAGACCAGGACTGATTCGCCCTGCCCGACATCCCACAGGGTGATCGCCAGGGAGCCGGTTCCCAGGGCCGCTGCCGGCAGCAGCAGGGCCAGGTGAGCGGCAGCCAGAAGGTTTTTAAAAGCGGGGCGCATGGGCGAGCGGAGCCAGAGCGCTGCAGAGGCCGCGAGATGGATGCACAGGACGAGCGCCGATGGCGGCGCCAGGCGGAATATCTCGGAGTGAAAAAAAGAGCCGGAAGCGATCTCGAGCAGCACACGGACCCCGGTATCGGCCACCGCCGCGATGGGCCACGCCAGGAATGTGCCACCCAGCGCCAGTAGCGCCAGGGCACTGCACAACAGGAGGCCGGTGAGCGGCACCGCGAGGAGGTTCAATAGAATGCCGAGCGGCGTCCAGCGCTGAAACCAGAGGGCGGCCAGGGGCGCCACGGAGAAGTACGCGGAAGTGGAAACGCGCAGCGCGGAGAAACGCGGACCCCGTCGGTTGTGGCGCTCCGCATCCTCCCCGCGGCGGCCGGGTAAAGAACCGACGATTCCTCCCGTGGCCCACACGCTCAGCCAGTAGCCCACATCGTCGCGCAGGCCCGGCCGCATCGCCAGCATGATGGCCGACACCACCAGCAGCAGGGACAGGCCACCGGAACGGCGTCCCGTGTGGCGGCCGCAGCTCCACAGGGCGAACATGCCGTAGGCGCGCATGGCCGAAGCCGGGGCGCCAATGAGCAGGACATAGGTACCGAGAACGAGGTTGGCCGCCAGAGATCGGATTCCGGGCGGCAGACCGAGCATGCGCGCCATTCCCAGCAGCAACCACGCCAGCATCGCGATGTGCAGACCCGAGATTGCCACCAGGTGGTACAGTCCGGCAGCCTGCAGATTGCTCCGCATGCGGTGATCGAGTCCGTGACGTTCCCCCAGCAATAGCGCCGAGAGGAGGGGTGAGGTGGCAGGGTGCGCGTCCGGGAGGCGATCGATCGACCCTCTCAGCCGGTTGAGTGCACGCTCGCGCATTCTCGAGAGCCGGGCCAAAATTGAAGGTTCGTCCTCCGGATCGATCGACAGCAGGCGGGCGCTCTTGATGCGGCCCAGAATCAGGATGTCCCTGGCAGCGAGGAGCGACGCGCCGTCCAGCGCGCCGGGATTTCGCGCACGCGAAGGTCGGATGAGTCGCGCGTGGGCGTAAATCAGATCTCCGCTCCGGGGCGGATCCATAGCTTCTTCTTCCTGGGGCTGCGGCCACGTGAGCCTCGCGAGGCCTCTGACCGGAACCACCTTTCCAGCGCAGTTCAGCGTATGGAGACGGACTATTCCCTGCCGGATGTTCCCTGCAAGATGCCACGCATCCTCGATTCGCCCCTCGAGATCGCATCGATCGCTCACCGCAAGGGCGTTACGCAGCTGTGCCTGCAGAGCGAGATGTCGAAGGTGTCGGGCGTCCTGGATGGCGTGCCCCGCGAGAGCCACGCTCAGGACAACGGACAGGATACGCAACACGCGTTGCGCTGTGGTGCGGAGGGTGAGCAGACAAACGAGAGCGATCAGGAAATGCGCGGGAGAGAGAGGGCGCACGCACGGTGAGGCGAGCGCACCAGCACCAAAAGCGAACGCCGCAACAAGCGTGGGGAAAGCTGCCCGGTCAGGCAGGAACGGCCTCCTCAAAAGAGGCCGCCGACTCTCCGGCGCAGACTAGATGGATTTAGAACGCACTGTCAAGCGACGCCGGGCCGGTCCCGCTTGCAAGCGCGCGTGGACGGCGCCGAGATCGAAGCCGGGGACACCGAGCTCCCGGCGCAGCTGCCGCAAGACTGCGGTGTCAACCGTGACGTCCGCAGCCCCGGGGTTCATGCCCTCGAGCTGCTTCTGGAGCCGCCTGCGTTCACTGGCCCTGCGGTCTTTCCAGGCGCTTCCAGGCGAG
>CBEVTG010000484.1:0-2084 GCA_965552745.1 uncultured bacterium | reverse complement strand
TTCCAGGACCTGGAGCGCCAGCACGACATCGGCGGACTCAAGATCAAGATTTCCCGAGGCTTCGGTCTTTATGAAATCCCGGTGGTGGTAAAGCTTGTAGTTGACAGCCCCCATGTCCTGCCTCCTCATCTGAAATCGCGCCCGCACCCGGGCACTCTCGCAGCAACGGCCACCACACCGCAAGGGCGCCGGGAATCATCTCGTTCTATTATGGCTTTTTTTAACGGGTAGGGGGTAACAGGACCACTCCCACCCCCGGATCTGATCCAGCTGCGAGCGATCCCGTCGCGGCCAGTCACCGGGTCTCCCGCCTTTTGCCTCGTCATGCCCGTGGGCGAGAGCAGCCCTTCGCCCTTTTCCTGTGCAAAAGCCGTTCCACCCGGATTGCTGCTCGCGGAGAGGGGAAATCCGTGCCCAGGCGCCCGGAGGTGCGAGATTCCCCTCAGATAATTGCGAAGTTTCCCGCACGATCGGTCATGGATCCGGGGTGGCGGTTTATGGAAGAATCTGCCCCTCATGAATCCGTCTTCGCCCCGATCGGTCGCGGATCAGCGCGCCGCCCTGCCGCCCCGCCTCCTCGTCAGCCTCTACTTCGGGTGGGCCCATGCGTGCCTGCTGGCCGCATTCCTGCTCATGGCCGGGAATCCAGGCTGGTTCACCCAGTTTTTCTACGATCCGCGCACCATTGCGGTCGTGCACCTGGTAACGCTCGGCTGGATCAGCACGTCCATCCTTGGCGCCCTGTACATCGTGGCGCCCACCGCGCTCAAGACACCGCTTGCCGCCGGACCGGGTGACTACGGTGCGTTGGCCTTTCTGGTTCTCGGCACCAGCGGCATGGTCGCCCATTTCCTCCTGTCGCGCTACGAAGGCATGTACTTGTCAGCCCTGATGGTCTGGCTGGCCCTGGCGCACGTGGGAGCTCGAGTGATGCGAGCTCAGCGCCGGGTGGCCATACCCGGAGCCGTGAAGCTCCATATTAATCTGGCCTTCGCGAATATTCTGGTGGCGGCCGCCATCGGAATCGCGCTCGGCATCGACAAGAGCCGTTCGTTTCTTCCCGGGAACGTCCTGTCCAATGTGTACGCGCACGCGCATCTGGCCGCGATCGGCTGGGCCGGGATGATGATCATGGGAGTTGGGTACCGGCTGTTTCCCATGGTGTTGCCCGCCGCGATGCCCGCCGGAAACCGCCTCTACGCCAGCGCCCTGCTGCTCGAAGCCGGGCTGCTCGGTCTCATTCCGTTCCAACTCCTTCAGCACCGCTGGCTGGGAGCGTTTGTGCTGCTAATCGCGGCAGGGTTCGGCGCCTTTCTCCTGGAGATCCATCGAATGCGCTCGAATCGGAAGCCGCCGGCCGCACATCTACCGCGGCCCGATTACGGTACGCTTCACTCCCTGCAGGCGCTCGCCTACCTGGTGGTGTCAATCGCGATGGGAGGGGTGCTGGCGTTCGCTCCGGAGTCGGAGCTGACGTTTCGCCTCGTTCCCGTGTACGGATTCATCGGACTGGTCGGATTCCTGGCTCAGACGGTCGTGGGAATGGAGTCCCGCCTGCTGCCCATGTTCTCCAGCCTGCACGTTCTCGTGACGTCCGGCGGACTTTCACTCCTGCAGCAGGAAACTCTCAACCGGCGGCTGCATGCAGTGGTCTTCCCCCTGTGGACGCTGGGCTTGCCGACGGTCGCCTGGGGCCTCCTGGCGGGAGCGCCAGGGCTGATCCGCATCGGCGCCTGTCTCCTCGTGCTGGCTCAACTGCTCACGAGCCTCGCCGCCCTGCGCTGGTTGCGTCGGGCCTACGCCGGTCCCGCTTCTTTCCCTTCGCCTCCCCCGCTCCCCGGCGGGACTGGGATCACGATCTCCTCAGGTCCCTGAGCACGGCCCGAGCCGCATTCATGCCCGGGATGCCTGACACCCCGCCGCCCGGATGGGCACCGGAGCCGCACAGATAGAGGCGTTGCACAGGGGTTCGGTAATCAGCATACCCTCCGGCCGGGCGGAAGCAGAACATCTGCTCCGCGGTCATGGCGCCCTGAAAAATGTTGCCACCTGTGAGACCGTACTCGATCTCGAGATCCTCCGGT
>CBEVTG010000483.1:0-2100 GCA_965552745.1 uncultured bacterium | reverse complement strand
GAGCACGGCTCTCCTGGCGTGAACGGCGCACCGCGATGACCGAGGCGGCCACGTGCTCGCACGCGTCGTGCTCGTCGTCGCAGTCACAGTCCCACTCGGCGTCCACCGGCCAGAGAGCCACCGCGGCCCGCGCCGGTTTCACAGGAAGCGACGCCACCGGCCGCATCACCCGCCGAGAGTTCCCCTCCCGCGCCACCCGCTGCTCCAGTGAGCGAACCCCAGCTCAGCGCGGCACCGGAACCGGCCGCCGAGTCGGAAGCGTTCTCTCCCGCACCTTTTCCACCGTTCGAGTCGGTGCCTCCGCCCATGGGACCCGACACCCCGGCTCCCGATCTTCCGGCCGCTGGTGAAACGACTCCGGCGCCTGCACGGACCGAGAACGCTGATGAAATCATGATGACCGACGAGGGACCGCCGCCGCCGGATCCCCCGACCGGGGAAGAGCCCGCGCCGCCGCTCGAGGCAACGCCACCGGCCGACGAGCCAGTTTCTACTGACACGGAGCCTCCCGTGAAGACCACACCGGGCGATACCGACTCCTACGAGCCGACCTTCGAGATGCCCGGTCAGCCGGACACCATTGCCCTGTCCAGGCCGCGCCCGGCCGAAGAGCAGGGGCCCGGTACCCTCTACCCCGGTCCGAACTCCCAGCAATCCCCAGCCGCTACCCCAGGTCAGACCTTGACGCCGGAGCAACTCGACGAGGTTGTGCGGCGCGTGGTCGAGCAGGTTTCCGATCAGGTCATCCGCGAGGTGGCCTGGGAAGTCATCCCGGATCTGGCAGAGATCCTGATCCGCAAGCGCATCTCCGAGCTCGAGCGCGACGGCGAACGGCGCGGCTGAACCGCCAGCAGGCTCCTTCCGACCGCCGACCGCCGACGATGCCCGATCCAGCCTCGAAACGTTCCAGACACAACCCCAAACCTGACGAGCTGAACAAAGCCTTCGATCCTCAGCCGATCGAAGCGCGCTGGTACGAGCACTGGATGGAGCTTGGCCTGTTCAAGGCCAGGCCCCGTTCCCGCAAGACCCCGTTCACGATCGCTATCCCACCGCCCAACATCACGGGCTCCCTGCACATGGGGCACGCCCTCATCTACACGCTGCAGGATGTGATCGTGCGACGCCACCGCATGATGAACCGGGACACCCTGTGGCTGCCCGGTACGGATCATGCAGGCATCGCCACCCAGCTCATGGTGGAGCGGGCCCTCGAATCGGAGGGCACGAGCCGCCATGCGATCGGCAGGAAGAAGTTCGAGAAACGCGCCTGGGCATGGAAAGAGGAATACGGGGGAAGGGTGCTGGAGCAGCTCCGCAAGTTGGGGTGCTCATGCGACTGGTCCCGCCTGCACTTCACGCTTGATGCGGATCTTTCCCGGGCCGTGCGCGAGGCGTTTGTCCGTCTTTATGACGAGGGACTGATTTACCGCGGCGAGTACATCGTCAACTGGTGCCCCCGATGCCGCACCGCACTGTCGGACCTCGAGGTCGTGCACGAGGAAACCGCGGGAAAGCTCTACGAGATCCGCTACCCTCTGGCGGACGAGAGCGGCGAGCTGCGTGTGGCCACAACCCGGCCGGAAACTCTGCTGGGGGATACCGCGGTTGCCGTGCACCCCGAGGATCCTCGTTACCGGCCCCTGATCGGAAAACGGGTGCGTCTACCCGTGCTGGGCCGTGAAATACCCGTCATCGCAGACGACTGGGTGGATCGCGAATTCGGGACCGGCGCCGTCAAGGTTACGCCCGCCCACGATCCGAACGACTTCAAACTGGGCCAGCGTCACCGGCTGCCCTCCATAAAAGTCATGGACGAGGCGGGGATCATGACCGCCGAGGCCGGACCGTTCAAAGGGCTCGATCGCAACGAGTGTCGAACCCGGATCATTGAGCGCCTGAGGGATGACGGCCTGCTAATCGGCATTCGAGATCACGCACTGGCGCTGGGCCGCTGCCAGCGCTGCAGGACGGCCGTCGAGCCGTCTCTCAGCCGGCAATGGTTTGTCCGCATCGCCCCGCTCGCCAAGCCGGCCATACAGGCTGTGCGCAAGGGCCGCATTCGCTTCGTGCCCGAGATGTGGGGCAAGACCTACTTCG
>CBEVTG010000482.1:0-2101 GCA_965552745.1 uncultured bacterium | reverse complement strand
TCCCCACCAAGCCCCCCTCTCCCCGGAACCGGTGGCACTTGAGACACCCTTTCCGGACCAGGATGGCGTGCCCCGCAAAGACGTTTGGGATCGGGTCCCAGAGAGGACCGGCCTCGAGATACGCCATCAAATCTGCCATTTCAGGGGCGGTGATCCCGGGCCATTCGAGCCCCTCTTGTTTGAGCAACACGGACATCGCCGGCGCGTGATTCCAGAGCCGGCCCGTCAGCTCGAGGGTCCCCTGGCGTCGCTGGAGGTCCTCTAGCGCCGGCCCAACACCCTGCTGCCCACGGGGCACATGGCAGCGGGAGCATTCTTTGCTCGTGAACACAGCGCGGCCACGCTCCGCATCTCCCGGCGTTTCGGCAGCAGCCTGCATGCCGATGGCGAAAAAGACCCCGCCGAGCAGGATTACAGGGAGCAGTTGCATCGCTCTCATTGCGTCGCGACCTCCGTGTAACCAAGGTACGTTAACACGATCATGAACACGATCGTAGCGATAGCGAGCCAGGTGAACAGGTGGCTCTGCTCGCCCCGGGCCGTTCGCCGGTCCAGGAAGGGGATGAGCAGCAGAAACAGGCCGCCCACGCCGAAGCCGAGGATGCCGACAACCTCCCCCTCGATGCCCAGGATGTGGGCCGGTAGGTACTTCAGCGTCTTGAACATGAACATGAAATACCACTCGGGCTTGATGCCGACCGGTGCCGGGGCAAACGGGTCCGCCTTCTGGCCGAGCTCCGTCGGCAAGTAGGCCGCCAGCGCGGCCAGGATTGCCAGCGCGGCGAGCCATCCCACCACGTCCCGCAACATGAAACTCGGGACGAATGGCATTACGCGCTTCGAGCTAGTTGCCTGCTCAACGCTGGGCGGCACGCTCATGCCATGCTTTTGGACGAAGAAGAGGTGCAGGCCGATCAAGAGGGTTGTGAGCGCCGGAAGGACCGCGATGTGGAACCCGTAAAAGCGGGTGAGCGTCGCCCCGGTGACCTCCTCCCCGCCGCGGGAAACCCGCAGAAGAAACGACCCGATCACGGGAACGGCGCCCGTGATCTCGGTCCCCACCTGGGTTGCGAAAAAGGCAAGCTCATTCCACGGCAAAAGATAGCCTGTAAAGCCGAAGGCCATCGTGATGCCCATCAGTCCGATGCCCGAGAGCCACGTGATCTCGCGCGGTGGGCGGTACGCCTTCAGAAGCCACACGCTGAAGAGGTGAATGAACAGCGTGAAGATCATCAGGTTCGCCGCCCACGAGTGGATCGAGCGGATGAGCCAGCCAAATTCGACCTCCGCCATCAGGAACTTGACGGACTCGAAGGCCTCCTCAGCACTGGGGCGGTAGTAAAAGATCAGGAGAATACCTGTGGCCACCTGGATCATGAAGAGAAAGAGGGTCATCCCTCCAAGGTAGTACCAGACCGAGTGCCTGTGGACGGGGACCTCTTTCTTTCTGGCGAGCTTCTCCACCTCGGCGAGGCCGACGCGTTCGTCGAGCCAATTCCAGAGTTTCTTATAGTGCTGCTCAAGAGTCCCCATCCTCATGCGCTCTTACTCACCACGATTTCGTCCCCCCGCACATTGACGATGTACTGATCCAGCGGCCGGGGGGGCGGGCCGGCAATGTTCTTTCCGTTGAGATCGAAGTGCCCATTATGACAGGCACACCAGATATGGCTGAGGTCGGATCGGTACTGCACGGTGCAATTGAGGTGGGTGCAGCTGGCAGCAAAGGCCCGGAGCTCGCCCGCCGGTGTTCGGATCAGGATCCCCGGGCGGCTGCCGAACTTAAAAATCTGTCCCGAATTCGGCTTCACGTCGACGGGCTTGATCGGGAGCGTCACCGTCGCCGCCGTTGACTCCCCCGCCGGTGGGGGGACGAGGTACCGGCTCACCGGGTAGAGCACCGCGAGCAGGAAAGCCCCCGCACTGGTGGCGAGGAACCAGTTGATGAAGGTCCTGCGGTTCGGATTTTGGCTCGGCACCTCCTCGGGCATCGTCCCCCTCCTGTTCAGGGTTCATGGTTCATGGATCACGATTCACAGTTCACGGTTCACAGTTCACGCAATTTCGAAATTCGACTTAGCCACGGTCATCGGTCCCGCTG
>CBEVTG010000481.1:0-2105 GCA_965552745.1 uncultured bacterium | reverse complement strand
AGCGCGCCGTGAAATCTCAGTACGAGATCCGCTGCATGAAAGAGGCGGGTGCGATCGCATATAAGGGTGTGCAAGCTGCAGCAAAGTTTGCCCGCCCCGGAGTCCTGGAGGCGGAGATCGTCGGTGAAATCGAGCGGGTCTGTCGCTCAGCCGGGTCGGAATTCTTCCCGCACTACACGATGGTCACTTCCGGTAGAAACTCGGAGCACTCCGACCTCTGGTGGAGAAGCGGCAAACGCAAACTGGAAGCGGGGGATCCGTGGTTGCTGGATTTCGGAACCATGGTCGAGGGGTACTGCTGCGACCTGTCCAGGCCGTTCACGCTGGGGCTGCCCTCCAAGCGCCAGGAGGACGTCTTTGAAGTACTGCTGGAGTCATTGGAGGCCGGGAGGAGAATGGCGCGGCCGGGCGTTCTTGCCTCTGAAGTGGACGCCGCCACGTCGGAGCCCCTCAGGCGGAAGCTCGACAAGGACCGGGAGTGGCGTGAGATCGGGCATGGTGTCGGGCTCGAAGTTCACGAGTGGCCCTTTGTGGGGTACGGACGCATCGTCGATGATCGAGCCTACCGGGACATGAAACTGGAGGCCGGCATGGTGATCTCCATGGAGCCGAGTATCTGGCTTCCGGAAACAGGAGATCTCCAGGTCGAGGATCAGTTCGTGGTCACCGAAGAGGGAGGCCAGCGGCTCAGTCCCGTTCCCTTGGAAATTCTTGCGTGCTAGGGGATTTGCCCCCGGCGCCGCGCCTCCAGCGAGGATCCGCGGGTGTGGGCGCGGCGACCATAGTCATCGTCGGCATGATGGTGGATTAGGAGGAACGGATGAACAAGTCGAAGCTAGCCCCACCGAAAGTGATACGTGCCAGCCAGTTGAGGACAAAGCCGGACGACATCTCTCCAGGCTGCACTCATGCCGAGATGGTCATCGGAGAGCAACAGGCGCTGGGTCTCTATTTCATGCCCCCGGGAGCCCAAACCAATGTGTTTTCTCTGGAAGACGAAGATGACGGCAAAGCGGTCGAGTATTACGGCCCCTGCGACGAGTTCTATTATGTCCTCGTGGGTGAGCTCACGATGTACTGGGGAAAAGACGCTGCTGAGGTGGAGGCAGGAAAATCGGAGAAGCTCCAGTTGAGAGCAGGAGATCTCGGTTACTGGGCCCGCGGGTGGAAGTACTCTGTGAAGAATACAGGTCCCACGCCCGGCACGTTCCTATGGGGGTTGACATATCCACCAGCTGGAACGCCGAGGCGCGACCTGACGGCCATAAAAAATCGCTGAGACTTCTCTCATTTAAGTCCCGTCTGCCCTTCGTTCACAGACAAGAGTAACCGGAGGCGCCGAACTCCGGATCGCGCGATCCAATCGGCAGCGGGTCGTTCGACTCGCAGGTGTGCTGGGCCAGCACCTCGCCTCGATGAGTCTGGGGATGTCCGGGTCGGCGCCCTTCGAAGACGCCTCTATCAGGAGATGCTGGTGAGGAGCTCGTCGATCAACCGGGCTGCCTTGGCTCGACCATCCTGGGCCTGCATGTAGGCGCTGGTTTCCTGCACCCGTGCTCGAATTGAGCGATCCGTCAGCAGGCGCTCGATGTTGCCGAGCAGTTCCTCGTCGGTCCAGTCGTAGCGGTGCATGCCGATCCCATGCCCGGTGTCGTTAACCCGCCGAGCATTGTCGTGGCCGTCCCAGACGAAGGGCATGATGAGAGGTACCTTACCAAAGTAGAGCGTCTCGTTGAACGAATTGTTCCCGCCGTGCTGGATGATAACATCGCAGTGCGGCAGGACGGCAACCTGGTGGAACCATGATGCAAGCTGGATGTTGTCGGGTGGCGTGTCGTACTGATCGAGACTGTTGCCCACGTTCACGAGCACGCGGTAAGGCGCTTCACCCAGCACCTCGAGCATGCGCTTGATGAGGTCCACGTCGGTGACTCCCAGGCTGCCGAAGCTGAAGTAAATGAGCGGCTTGTCACCGTGCTTCTTGAAATTGGGAACCTCGTAGGGCTCGCTCTCCCGCCGCACGCAGCCATCCAGATACTGGAATTTCATCGGATCGAGAGGATGGCGCCGCCTGAAGCGCAAAGGCTTCGGATAGAGCAGCAGAT
>CBEVTG010000480.1:0-2108 GCA_965552745.1 uncultured bacterium | reverse complement strand
CACGGAATCCGTCATTCGGGAGATGACCCGGCTGGCGATCCGGCACAATGCCATCAACCTGGCGCAGGGATTCCCGGATTTCCCGGCCCCCGAGGAGGTCAAGGAAGCGGCGCGGCAGGCGATCAGCCGCAACCTCAACCAGTACGCGATCACCTGGGGCGCAGCGTCACTGCGGGAAGCCGTGGCCGGCAAGTTCGGGAGGGATTACGGCATCGAGGTCGATCCGGAAACACAGATCTGCGTAACCTGCGGCTCCACCGAGGCGATGATCTCTTCCATGCTGGCGGTCGTAAACCCTGGCGACGAGGTGGTGATATTCGAGCCCTTCTACGAGAACTATGGCCCCGACACGGTTCTGGCCGGAGCGCGGCCCAGATACGTGCGTCTTCGCGAGCCTGACTGGTCTTTTGATCGAGGGGAGCTCGCCGCCGCCTTCAACAGCAAGACGCGCGTCATTATCGTCAACACTCCGCACAACCCCACGGGGAAGGTCTTTTCCGGAGAGGAGCTCGAGGCGATCGCGGAACTCTGCCAGAAGTACAACACCATCGCTATCACCGATGAAATTTATGAGCACATCCTGTACGACGAGACTGTGCACATTCCACTGGCTACCCTGGACGGCATGCAGGATCGCACCATCACCGTGAACGCTCTCTCCAAAACCTACAGCGTGACGGGGTGGCGGGTCGGCTGGGCCATCGCCGACGAGCGCATCATGGAAGGGATCCGCAAAGTTCACGACTTCCTGACCGTGGGCGCCGCGGCGCCGCTCCAGGAGGCGGGTGCCGCCGCCCTGAACCTGCCCGCCGAGTATTACACCGGGCTGGCGCGGGTCTACCAGGAAAAGCGGGATCTACTGCTGGGAGCCCTGGAGGCGACAGGGTTTCGCTGCTTCAGGCCTTCCGGCGCCTACTACATCATGACCGATATTTCAGATCTCACGTTTCGTGATGACGTGACGATCGCCGCCCACCTGGTGCAGGACGTCGGCATCGCTGCGGTGCCCGGAAGCAGCTTCTATCACCGCCCGGAGGATGGCCGCACCAAACTGCGTTTCGCCTTCCCAAAAAAAACGGAAACTCTCGAGGAGGCCGCGAAGCGGCTCAAGAAAGGGTTACCCCCCCGGCCAGAGGCATGACCGGAGCCCATCGCAAGCGACTGGGGTTCCTGCCCCTGATCGCCTTTCTCTACGCCTCCCTGTCCGGCGGCCCGTTCGGCCAGGAGGCGATGCTGCCCTCCTCGGGCCCCGGTATGACCCTCCTCCTCCTGGTAGCGGCCGCTTTCCTCTGGGGTATGCCGATGATTCTGGCCTCGGCGGAGCTCGGCTCTGCAATACCGGTGGAAGGGGGCTTCTACCGGTGGACGCGGCGCGCGTTGGGTGACTTCTGGGGATTCCAGTCCGGATGGTGGATCTGGCTGTCGTCGCTCCTGGACCAGGCGATCTACCCGGTACTCATGGTCTCCTACATCGAGAAATTCGTCTTCCCTGGAGTCAGCTCTCACGTGATCTCAATCGGCCCGTTCGAGATGCAGTGGCTCCGGTGGCTGCTTTGCATGGCGGTCATCGTGCCGTGCACCCTCATCAACGTGCGTGGTATCACGGCCGTAGGCCTTAGCTCTCTGGTGCTGGACCTGCTGATTCTCGGGCCGTATCTCATCTTTGTGATTGTCGCCTTCGCGCAGTGGAAGTTCAATCCGTTTACCCCGCTGGTGCCGGAGGGTGAATCGGTTTTCACCGCACTGGAGTTCGGCCTCCTGTTCGCCATGTGGAACTACTCGGGCTACGAGCTCCCGGGCACCGCCTCGGAAGAAATCGAGAACCCGGCGTCGTCGATCCCGAAAGCGCTCTTTCTGACTCTGCCCCTGTTCATTCTGGGCTACATCCTTCCTCTCATAGCGGCCCTGGCGGTCAACGACGACTGGATGAACTGGGAGGATGGAACGTTCGTTCACATCGCCCGGGAAATTGGCGACTTCGTGCCGTACGGAGGGGTCACGCTGGCGGCGCTGGTCACCCTGGGCACGACGGCCGGCTGCGTGTCGCTGTTCAATGGCTTGCTGGTGCCGTATACGCGCATCCAATTCGCCATGTCGGAAGATCGCTT
>CBEVTG010000479.1:0-2112 GCA_965552745.1 uncultured bacterium | reverse complement strand
GTCTTCGCGTGTGAGCGTCATTCGTCCCCACCGTCATACAGCGCCGGGTGCAGCCAGCGCACGAACGCACAGGTCACGGCCTGAGCCGCATAGTCCGCCCGCGTGAGCACGCCACCGCTCAGGCGGCCGATGTTTCCCGCCCCGGGTCCGGGATCGCGCCAGCCCGCGGGCGGTTTGAAGATCGCATCGAAGGACGTGCCCACGGGCGTGCGCGCGGGGCCGGTAGCGGCCTCGACACAGGCGCGCGGATACTCGAAGCCGGCCGTGAGACCAACGGATTCCTGCTCGCCGTCGAAGATCACGCAGCACCCCACGTTCATCTGCCGCTCGGGCGGTCCGTCCAGAGAGACCAGCCCATCTTCGATGCCGACGCCGAGGTCGCAGTTTCCCACCGCTACGCTCTGGCGCGCCCGGGCGCGGGCACCGAGCAGGATCTCGTCGAAGCCAAGCGGCTGCTCAGAGACGCCGCTCTGCGCCGCCAAAGCCTCCACCTCCACCTGATCGAAGAAAGGCGCGAGGCCCCGCCGCACGGCCTCAAGCTTGGCACGGTTGAGGCTTCCCACCCGCACCTTCAGCGTGCGCTTCATCTCTCGGATGCCGCTCGGATCAGGCGCAGTAGCAGGTCCTCGAGCGCACGCTCCACCTCCGCGCCACGCAACGGGTAATCGGCGCAGGGCTTCTCGGGCTTGCCGCGCCGGAAAGGACCCACCAGCGTCACTTCGCCCTTGGTCTTGCCCACACACACTGCCTCCCAGCGACCCCGGGCCACCCGAAACTGGATGCAATCGACGTGCTTCTCGTCCGGCTCCACCGGCCCGACGTCGAGATGGGCCAGGTGCGGCGCATCCGAGTCACGCGCCGCCTGCTTGAAGGCCTCCACCAGCGCGTGCGCGCGGCCGCGCAGGTGCTCCGCGGCTTCGCGCACGTCCTGCAGCGCCGCGGTCAAGCCCGCATCCCGCGCCGCGAGTTCACGAGCCAGCTGCTCGAGACGCTGTGTGTCCATGCTTCAAGTGTAGATTATTTACGCTGCTATACTCCGCGCGCGATGAAGAAATCCAGAGCGCTGCTCGGGATCACTCTGGGTGGTGTCCTCTTTGTCGCGTTGCTCTTTGTGGGGCATACCGCGCTCGCGTACACCGCCTTTCTGAGCGGGTTCCTCTTCTTCTGTCTCACCACCCGCCTCTCGCTCAACTGGCAGATCCTGCTGGGCGGCACGCTCGGTGCGCTCTTCGGCCTCGTTCCAGAGAGCCAGGTCGCCGCCGTTCAGGTCGTGGGGATGCTCTTCATCGCCATGCTCAAGATGCTGATCGCGCCCATGATCCTATTCGCCATCGCCCACGCCATCGCGCAGATGAGCGCCGCGCGCGATCTGGGACGTCTCGGCGGGTACACAGTCCTCCTCTACCTCGGGACCATGGCACTGGCCGTCGCCACCGGTCTGGCGCTGGTCAACATCTTCGAGCCCGGCGCAGGCAGCACGCTGCGCGAGACCCCGTTCTTTCAGGAGGCGGCTGCAGCCGAGCGGCCCGAGCTGGCGCAGGGCCTCTCACTGCCAGATTTCCTGCTTCAGACCGTCTATCAGATTCTCGCGAACCCGTTCGAATCGTTAACGCAGGGACGCATTCTGCCCATCGTCGTGTTCGCCATCCTGCTGGGCATCGCGCTGCTCCAGATCGGACCCAGCGCACGCACCGTCGTGGACATGCTGGGCGGTGGCTACAGGGCGGTGATGCGCATCATCGGCGGGTTCATCCGCGTGGCGCCACTCGGGATTTTCGCGCTGATCGGTCATCTGGTAGCGAGTGTGCCCTTCGACAATCTGGTGAAGTACCTGGGCGAGTTCGTGCTGGTGGTGATCGTGGGGATCCTCATCCACGCCTTCGTCACGCTTCCCCTGGTGGCCCGGTTCCTCGGCGGGGTGGGGCCCGCTCGGCTCTTCCGCGGCATCCGCGAGGCTCTGCTCGTGGCCTTCTCGACCAGCTCGAGCGCCGCAACGCTGCCGATCACGACCCGTTGTGTCGAGGAGAACCTGGAGGTTCCGCCGAGCGTCTCAAGCTTCGTGCTGCCGCTGGGCGCAACCGTGAACATGGACGGTACGGCGCTCTACGAGGC
>CBEVTG010000478.1:0-2125 GCA_965552745.1 uncultured bacterium | reverse complement strand
ATCTACTGCACAACGCTTTTTAAGCGTTCTTGAAGTTGCCGCTTTACTGGGCGTCAGTCGCACGACCGTAGAACGCCTCATCGCTGAAGAACGCCTTCCCGCAATCAATCTCGCATTGCCTGGCGCGAAGAAGCGTCTGCTCCGATTTCACGTAGCCTCGGTGGTCAAATGGGCACGAGATCGGCAGCGTGCTGAGACCGCTTTGTTCCACCGCTTTCCGAATCTCACTCCCCACTCAGACGCCGTATTCAAACCGACAAAGCCAGCCTTCCGGTCCGAACACCACGCCGAATCGCAACCGTTCCAGCCACATCCGGACGCCGGATGTTCGTCACTCAGGAAGGGGAAACGACATGGCTGAACCACCGCCAGATCGTCCCGATCTGCAATACCGCATCAATCGACTCATCCGGCAGAACAGGGCGTCGGCGCATTACACGCCGGAGCTAGAGGCTTTGCTCAAGGTCTTGAAACACGAATCCCGCATTGTGGGAAGAAGCGAAAGGGGGGTCAGGATGACGCTGAAAGAGACGAAAACCAGAAACAGCACCGCCAGGAAGGAGATGAGGCGTGAGTGAAGTAAGTCGTACAGAAGAACAGACGCACTCAGGTGTTACCTCAACGGAACAGGTTGAGTCTGCAGGCACTCGCATGGAAGAGCATCCTGTGGAGAAGACAGCACCGTCATCGTGGCCAGCACCACCTCCCGAAGAGGCTTACCACGGGTTGGCTGGAGACATCGTCCGGGCTATCGAACCCCACTCCGAGGCTGATCCAGCGGGCCTACTCGTGCAGTTCCTCGTCGGGTTCGGGAACCTACTGGGGCGAGGGCCTCACTTTCTGGCGGAGGCTGACCTGCACTTCACAAATCTTTTCGCAGTTCTCGTGGGAGCGACCAGTAAAGGCCGGAAGGGCAGTTCATGGGGCCACGTGCGGCGCATTCTCGAAGCGGTCGACCCGGTGTGGGCGTCCGAACGAATTCAAACTGGATTGAGCAGTGGCGAGGGATTGATCTGGGCCGTCCGTGATCCAATCGAGAAGGTAGAACCGCTACGAGAGAAACGCAAGGTTACAAGCTATCAGAACGTCATTGTCGACTCCGGCATAAAGGACAAACGCTTGCTCGTGATGGAACCTGAACTTTCCTCGACCCTGGGAGTTATGCGCCGCGAGGGCAACATCCTCTCCCCGGTGATTCGTTCTGCATGGGACAGCGGTGAACTGCGAATCCTGACAAAAAACTCCCCTGCTCAGGCCACCGGTGCGCACATTTCGATTGTCAGCCACATCACGCGGGACGAACTCCGCCGACGCCTCGACAAAACCGATATGGGCAACGGCTTCGCGAATCGCTTCCTCTGGATCTGCGTTCGCCGTTCGCGCCTCCTTCCCGAGGGCGGAAATCTCTCTGAAGCAAGCGTCCGTCCACTGGTTGAGCGCTTGAAGGAGGTGATCGGATTCGCCCGTGGCACCGGGGAGATGCATCGTGATGATCAGGCTCGCGAAGACTGGATAAAGGTGTACACGTCGCTCTCGGAAGGTCGCCCAGGACTCCGAGGGGCAATCACATCCCGGGCTGAGGCGCAGGTCATGAGACTCGCATGCTTGTTCGCTCTTCTTGATCGCTCCGAGATGATCCGCCGTGTTCACTTGCGGGCCGCCCTGGCACTGTGGGAGTACGCGGACGCATCAGCAGCTTTCATCTTCGGCGATCTGCTCGGTGATCCTGCTGCTGATCATCTGCTGAGGGTCCTGCGCGGTCAGCCGGGAGGGCTCACTCTCACCCAGATTCATGGCGTGTTCGGGCGCAATCGCCACGCAACTGAGATCGGTCGAGCGCTCGGAGTCCTGCAAGAGCATGGGCTGGCGCGGTGCATCCATGAGGAGACCGGAGGACGGCCCGCCGAGCGCTGGGTGGCTTCGTGAGTGAAGGGGTCGTTCCGGACCGATGCCCTTAATTCGTTTAATTCGTCATCCGGCGCTTGTTCCTGCCATGCATGATCGGCTTTATTCGTTAATTTCGTAGGTGCGGTCATGGGGAAGTACCTAGATCTGCTGCAGAAGGCGAACAAACAGAACAGCCGCAATACCCAAAGAGACGGGATTCAAACCTGCCAGCCACTGG
>CBEVTG010000477.1:0-2131 GCA_965552745.1 uncultured bacterium | reverse complement strand
GGGAATCCTGAGTGCGGAGGACATGGCGGCGTTCGAGGCGCGCGTCGAGAAACCGGTCTCGGCTGATTTCGGCCAGTACAGGGTTTACAAGGCCGGATTCTGGACCCAGGGGCCGGCCTTCCTTCACATGCTGGGACTTCTCTCGCATTTCGACCTGAAAAGCCTGGGCCACAATACTGCCGACTACATCCACATCGTTACGGAAGCCATGAAGCTGGCCTTCGCCGACCGGGACGTCTACTTCGGGGATCCTGATTTCGTGAAGGTGCCTGATCGCGGCTACCTCTCGTCTGATTACATCCGTGAGCGTGTTCAGCTGATCGATCCGGGCGGAACCACGCCCGAGCGGCGTCCTGGAAATCCCTGGAAATACCAGGACACATCCTCCACCTCGGGGGATTCGTCTTCCGGGAGGGACCGCTCCTCGTCTGACCTGCCCCGATACAGCATGAGAACGTCCAGTCCGCGTGACACGACCAATGCGGAAGCCGCGGATTCAAACGGTAATTTGTTCTCGGCAACCGCGAGCGGAGCCTGGCTTCCGTCCGTGATTGCGGGTAACACGGGAATTCCGATGAGTGAAAGGATGGAGTCGTTCGTGCTCGACCCCGATCATCCGAACGTTCTGGCACCCCGGAAAAGACCGCGGATCACCCTCACCCCCACGATTGTTCTCCGGAACGGAAAGCCCTGGATGGCGCTGAGCACGGTAGGAGGGGACTATCAGGAGCAGGTGATGCTCCAGGTTTTCCTCAACATCGTTGTTTTCGAGATGAACGCTCAGCAGGCCATCGAGGCGCCCAAATTCACCACGGACCATCTGGTGGATTCGTTCGCGGGCCACCCGTTCGAGGCCGGCGCGTTGAACCTTGAGGAGAGGCTGTTCGAGGATACTCGACGGGTACGAGCTCTCGAGGAGCGGGGCCATGTTGTCGAGTCGACCGGTTCCTGGCACAACGGCACTGCTCCGACGGTCATCCTCTACGATGCGGATACCGGGATCATGGAAGCAGGAGGCGACCCCCGTCGCCACCGGCACGCCATCGCCTGGTGACGTGGGAACTTCCTGGAACAGAGATGAGATCTCTAGCGGTCGAGGGCGGTTAACATGTCCTCGACTCGGGTGAATTTGATTCTCGGCCTTCCAAGTTCACGACCGCGGGCGATTTCGAGTTCGTCCAGCCGTCGCCAATCTCCATAAGAAACATATTTCGGCTGTTTGCGACGCACCAGCTTCTCGACATGATCTCTGTCGGGGTTTGATGGAGCAGGAACGTCTCCTGAAGCCAGATCTTCCAACATGCAATTCACAGTTTCCAGGGCGTCGGGTTTGTTGGTGCCGATCACTCCTGAAGGACCTCGCTTGATCCAGCCCGCGGTATAGACTCCCTGGACAGGGCTTCCACCGGGTGAGTCAAGAACGCGCCCCTTCTGGTTGGGGATCACGCCGCGTTTTTCGTCAAATGGCACTCCTGGAAGGGCCACGCCCCGGTAGCCCACGGATCGAAAGACGAGATCCACGGGCAGTTCCTCAAAATTGTCCGTCGGCCGGGGGCGCAGGGTTCCCGAATCCGTCGCGTAGAGCTCGTTTCTGACCAGGCGTAGAGATTTCACGTTCCCCTTTTCGTCGCCACGGATTTCCGCTGGAGAAACCAGGAAACGGATGGTCAATCGGCGTGGCTGTTCTCCAGTCTTGCGCGTTGAGTAGCTCCGAAGAATGCCGATCTTCTTCTCGATCGAAGAATCTCCGTTGCGTTCGAGGAACTCCCGGCTGAGTGGATCCAGTTCCACTTCCTCAGGAAGGACAACCGTGTCGACATCGGGCAATTCTCCTAACTCCTTGATTTCCGGATTCGTGAAGGCGGCCTGAGCAGGACCCCTGCGGCCCAGCAGCCAAACCTCCCGGATCTGGCTCTGTCGCAGAGCCTCCAGCGCATAGTCAGCGATGTCTGTTTTGCCCAGCTCCTCAGGTCTGCGGCTCAAGATACGCGTGACATCGACGGCGACATTCCCAACTCCGATGACGGCTGCCCGCCGTCCCGAAAGATCGAACTTGCGCTCGCGATAATCGGGATGACCGTTGTACCAGGCGACAAAGTCGGTGGCAGCGTGGCTGCCCTGGAGATCTTCA
>CBEVTG010000476.1:0-2143 GCA_965552745.1 uncultured bacterium | reverse complement strand
CCGGAAGCACTGGGAGGAGGACGAGGCCCTGCTGGATCGTAGCGAGCGCGCCATCCGTTCCGGCAAGATCTCTATTCGCGAGAATCCGGCCCTCGATCTCGCGGTCGTCACCCTTCCGGACGAAGCCACACCCGAGGGGGTCGAGCGCTTCACCCGGAACCAGGCGGCGGTCTGCCACCCCCTGGCGCTTCACACCGCAACGGGTCGCTTCCGCCTGCTGCTGGTGCAGGGCCGGACGTACGAGTTCCAGTACCGGTACGAGACCTGGGTGCAGTACGTCTCGCGCCGCCCCTCGCCCCGCGTTGATCTCGCCCCATTGGCCGCCGATCTCTCGGGCCAGGAGGAGGGCAGGGGGACCTGGGAGTTCGACGGCGTCGAGGAGATCACTCCGGGCATGCGACTCACCGGAGCTCCCGAGAGCCGCATCGCTCCCGAGCGCTTCATCCAGCAGGTTGAATCTTTCCTCTCCTCCGCCCTGCCTGCCTGGGATCCGTACGACCCCGAGTGAGCGGATGGGAGGTTGCGGAGTTTGCAATTTCTTGAACATACAGGAAGGTGGCCATGTGTAAAAGGCGTGGATTGAAGATGCTGTTTGCGATAGCTGGAGTTGTGTTCCTGCTGGGGGCGGCTCTTCCCACTTCTTCGGGGGAGACGAATTCTACGAGCGCTGACGAAGACCCCAGAGGGGGCAAGCCGCCCTGCTGCATGCTGCGGGATCTGAGCGCGAACTTCGGCTGCCTGGGTGACAGTACGCCCTCGAACCTTTACATCTGCGTGGCGTTTCACGCGGTCACCAGCATGGCATGCGGCGTAGATTACGTCTGCCCGCAGTGAGTGCTCTCCGGTAATCGCGCCTGCGATCCGGGGGCGTCTCTGCTGCCGGTGAGCCGGCTGCGAGGGAAAGAAGTAGAATAATTACATGCACCCGGTTGTCATTGGCACCGCCGGCCACATCGATCACGGCAAGACCGAGCTGGTACGCGCCCTGACCGGTATCGACACCGACCGGCTGAAGGAAGAAAAAGAGCGGGGCATTACCACCGATCTGGGGTACGCCTACCTCGACTACCCGGACGATCTGCGCCTGGCCTTCATTGATGTTCCGGGCCACGAGCGTTTCATCCACAACATGCTGGCCGGTGCCTGCGGCATCGATGTCGTGCTTCTGGTGGTGGCGGCCGACGAATCGATCAAGCCCCAGACGCGGGAGCACGCCGATATCTGCCGCCTGCTGGGCGTGCGCCGCGGCGTGGTGGCGCTCACCAAGTGCGACCTCGTGGACCGCGAGACAGCGGAGGTCGTGCGCATGGAAGTTCAGGATTTTCTCTCCGGGGGTTTTCTCGCGGACGCGCAGGTGGTGCCCGTGAGCGCGCGCACCGGAGAGGGCACGGAGGACCTCAAGTCCGCATTGAGGCAGGCGGCCGAATCCGCTCCGGGACGTGACACCAGCCGCCCCGCTCGCCTGCCGGTCGATCGGGTCTTCAGCGCCAGGGGATTCGGAACCGTCGTCACCGGCACCCTGTGGGCCGGGCGCCTGGTCGTGGACCAGGAGGTCGAGATCTTCCCGGGTGGTGGCAGGGCCCGCGTCCGCGGACTGCAGGTCCATCACCGCGCCGCGAAGGAGGTGGTTGCCGGTCAGCGAGCGGCCATCAACCTCCAGGGTGTGGAGCATGGGGCGGTGGCGAGGGGCTCGATGCTGCTGGAGCCGGAGACCCACTGCCCGTCGCGCCGCCTTCTGGCTCGACTCGAGCTCGATCGCGACCTCGCCGGGCGCAAGCGCGCCATCCAGCTCGGCCTCTACCATGGCACCCTCGAGACCACGGCACGCTGGTGCTGGCTGGAGGAGCCCTCGGAAGACGGGGGGGTAGCCAGGGGGCTGGCGGCGCTATACTGCCAGGGTGAGGTGCCGGCCGTCCGGGGCGATCGGTTCGTTCTGCGCCGCCGGAGCCCCTCGGCGACCGTGGGAGGCGGGCAGGTGCTCGATCTCCTTTCGGGATCGCAGAGAAAGGTGGCGCTGGCGGAGCATGCCCGGCGCCTTGCCGATGCCGACCCGGCCGGCGCGATCCGGGAGGATCTGCGCTGGGCTCGGGAGCCCGCGATGGAGGAGCGCCGCATGTGGATAATGAGCGGCGTGGGGCGGCCC
>CBEVTG010000475.1:0-2150 GCA_965552745.1 uncultured bacterium | reverse complement strand
TCCTTGTGGAGGTGCCGGCCGTGAGACGACGATTCGCGGATGTTTTCCCCCTGTCAGTTCTTCTCGGTATTCTACTGTTCACCAGCGCATGTGGTTCCTACACTTCTCACTCGAAGCCCGGACCCATCAGCGACAATGAGCGCGCCCGCATCGAAGCGGAGATACTGGAGCTCGAGAGCCAGCTCGACAAGGCGTACGAGAGCAACGATCTAGATAAGTACTGGTCCTTCTACGCCGACGACATAACCCAGTTCTGGGACAGCGGCCGCGTCACGCTGGAGCAGTACAAGAAAGAGTGGACGGCGCTCATCGAGGGAGGCGGTGGCGTCGTGGAGACCCGCGCCGAGGACGTGCGTGTCCGGGTCAGCCCGATGGGCGATGCGGCGGTCGTGACCTATCCAATTTTTGCGCGCTATCGCGGCCCCGACGGGGCCGAGTCCGGCGGCCAGTTTTACGAAACAGACATCTGGTTCCTTCGAGATGGCCGATGGACGATGGTTCACTACCACTTCTCGTCTGCGGAGGAGGAGGAATCGTAGCCCCGGAGGAAGTTCGTGTGGATGACGCGGATCTCATCATTATTACGGAGGACGCCGAGGAACTGGCCTGCACGGGGGCCAGGCGCATCGCCCGGGCCGCGCGTGAAGCGGTCCGTTCGTATGGTCATTGCTCCCTGGGGCTCGCCGGGGGCAGCACGCCCCGTTCCATCTATGAGAAACTGCGCCTGCTGCCGGACGCCGAAGGGCTTCCGTGGGAGGAGATCGATTTTTACTTTGGTGATGAGCGCTGTGTGCCACCCGATGACGACGAAAGTAATTATCGGATGGCTCGCGAGACGCTGCTGAGCCACCCCCGTTGTACTGAAGGGCGGGTGCACCGCATGGAGGCTGAGCGCCAGGATCGGGAAGAGGCGGCGGCAGTCTACGCGCGGTTGCTTCCAGATCCACTGGATCTGTTACTGCTGGGAATGGGAGCGGACGGGCACACGGTTTCGCTGTTCCCGGGTTCTCCGGCGCTCGAGGAGCGCCAGAAGCGTGTCGTGGCGATCCGGGGACCGAAGCCGCCTCCCTGGCGCCTGACGATCACCCCACCGGTCATCCAATCGGCGCGAGCGGTGCTCGTCCTGGTCTCAGGGCAGAGCAAGGCGGCGGCGCTGGCACGCGCGCTCGAGGGGCCGCTCGATGCGGCCGGTGTGCCGGTGCAACTGGCGCGCCACGGCACCTGGATCGTTGATCGTGCGGCGGCCTCGGAGTTGAAGAAAAGTGCCTAGACTCATGCGGGAGGGTTTGTGGTGACCACAAAAGGCGGTTCAGGACAGGCACAGTTCGGCCTCATGGGTCTCGGTGTGATGGGTGAGAACCTCGCTCTGAACGTGGAGGAGCATGGCTTCCCCGTCGCCGTTTGGAACCGGAGCACCGAGCGCATGGAGCGCTTCATCAAAGCGCACGGCGACAAACGCTTCATCGCCACCCGCACGCTGGAGGAGTTCGTCAGCGCTCTGGAGCGCCCGCGCCGCCTTCTGCTGATGGTCAAAGCCGGCCAGGCGGTCGACGACCTGATCGACAAGCTGCGCCCGCTGCTGTCGGAAGGCGACGTCCTCATCGATGGCGGCAACTCGTACTTCGAGGACACGCAGCGCCGAGATCGGGCCCTGAAGGAAGCAAAGCTCCATTATCTCGGCACGGGAGTTTCTGGAGGGGAGGAGGGTGCACGGTACGGTCCCTCTATCATGCCGGGGGGGCCGGCTGAAGCATACGCTCGCCTCCAGCCAATTTTCGAAGCCATCGCCGCCAGGACCGACTCAGGCCCTTGCGTCACGCACGTGGGCCCGGACGGGGCGGGGCACTTCGTCAAGACAGTCCACAACGGCATTGAATACGGCGACATGCAGCTCATCGCCGAGACTTATGATCTCCTGCGGCGTGGCCTGGATCTCGGGGCGGAGGAGCTGGGTGACATCTTCGAGAAGTGGAACGAAGGGCCGCTGAAGTCGTTCCTGATCGAGATCACGGCTCAGGTGTTGCGGGTACGTGACACTGAAACAGGCGATCCTCTGGTCGACAAGGTGCAGGACAAAGCGGGACAGAAAGGTACTGGCCGCTGGACCGCTCAGGTCGCGCTGGAGCTCGGAGTGGCGGTACCCACTCTGG
>CBEVTG010000474.1:0-2153 GCA_965552745.1 uncultured bacterium | reverse complement strand
CAGCCGCGACCGTCTGGAGCGCCGCCTCGAAGCGGGCGTTCCAACCTACTGGAAAAAGAAGGCGGGCACCCTGCTCTCTCCTGATTCCTACCGGCGGCAGTTCTGACAATGAAGATCCTCGGCCTTAGCTGCTATTACCATGATTCGGCGGCCTGCCTAATCGAAGACGGCAAGATCGTTGCTGCGGCCCAGGAAGAGAGATTCACGAGAATCAAGCACGACTCGAACTTCCCGGTACACGCCGTTCGCTATTGTCTTGCCGAAGCCGGGGTTTCCAGCGAGGGCGTTGACGCCGTTGCTTTTTATGACAAACCCATTCTTAAATTTCACCGAATTCTCGAAACGTTCTTCGGTGTATGCCCCAGAGGGTTGCGCCCGTACATGCAGGCGCTGCCCGTATGGATGAAAGAAAAGCTCTGGATTCTTCCCCGGATCCAGGACTCGCTGCGGGAAATCGGAGTGGCTCCCCCCAAAGAGTCATTTTTTACGGAACACCACGAGTCGCACGCCGCGAGCGCTTTCTATCCGTCTCCCTTCGAGAAAGCCGCAATCCTCACGATGGACGGTGTAGGAGAATGGGCCACTTCCTCTATCGGAATCGGTGAAGGCCACCGCATCCGGATCCTGGAGGAGATCCACTTCCCTCACTCACTGGGACTTCTCTATTCAGCCTTCACCTACTTCACCGGATTCAGAGTGAACTCGGGTGAGTACAAACTGATGGGACTGGCCCCCTATGGCACAGGCCGATATACGCAGTTGATCAAAGAGAAGCTGATGGACATCAAGCCGGATGGATCCTTCCGTCTCAACATGGAATATTTCGGCTACCTCGATGACCTGGTGATGACAAACGCCCGCTTCGCCCGTTTGTTCGGCGGCCCTGCGCGCAAGCCTGAATCTCCCATCACCCCGCGCGAAATGGATCTTGCCAGGTCAATTCAGGAGGTGACCGAGGAGATCGTTCTCAAAGCGGCAAAACATGCCCGGGAATGCACCGGCATGGAGAATCTCTGCCTGGCGGGAGGAGTAGCGCTCAACTGCGTGGCCAACGGCCGTCTCCTCAGAGAGGGCATCTTCAAGGACCTCTGGATTCAGCCGGCCGCGGGCGATGCGGGTGGATCGCTCGGCGCAGCCCTGACGGTATGGCACAACGTCCTGGGGCGAGAGCGCCAGTCCGACAACCGGCACGATCGCATGCAGGGATCCTATCTGGGACCCGAGTTCCCGGAGGATCAAATCAAGGAATATCTTGACACCCGCGGCTGCGTCTACCGAAGGCTGACCGACGAAGAGTTCGCGCACACAATTGCCAGGATCATCGCCGAAGAGAATGTGGTCGGTCTTTTTCAGGGCCGCATGGAGTTCGGCCCCCGGGCCCTTGGGAATCGCTCGATCATCGGTGACGTTCGTTCCGCGAAGATGCAGTCGATCATGAACCTCAAGATAAAGTACCGGGAGAGTTTCCGGCCCTTCGCTCCGTCGTGCCTCGAGGAAAATATTTCAGACTATTTCGAGATTGATCACCCGTCACCGTACATGCTTCTGGTGGCTCCGGTGTCCCGCGAGCGATGCCTGAACGTTGACGGACGCAAACCTCCGGCAGATCTGCGGAGCTGGGTTAACCAGAAGCGCTCGGACATCCCCGCCGTCACACACGTGGATTACTCGGCTAGGATCCAGTCCGTGAACCGCGAGACGAATCCACGGTATCATGCGCTGATCACGGCTTTCAAGGCCCTCACAGGGTACGGCGTCATCATCAACACCAGCTTCAATGTCCGGGGTGAACCGATCGTCTGTACGCCCGAGGACGCTTACCGCTGCTTCATGCGAACCGAGATGGATTATCTCTCGCTGGGTCCCTTCCTTCTGAAAAAAACCGAGCAACCACAGTGGCAGGAAAAGGTAAACTGGAAAGAGGAGTTTCAGCTCGATTGAGAGCCCCGGGCATCACTATTTTGATAGGATCGAAACACCATGGGTAAGCTGAGCTTTTCCATCAAGCTCTTCAAGGAATTCATTCTCTTCGCACGCCAGCATAAGATGTACTGGATTGTGCCGCTCATCCTCGTCCTTGTGTTGATGGCGTTCCTGATCATCGTCGGACAGGCGTCGGCACCCTTCATCTACACCCTGTTTTAACGGGAACC
>CBEVTG010000473.1:0-2164 GCA_965552745.1 uncultured bacterium | reverse complement strand
CTCCGGGCATGGCGCGCCTGGAATACCCCACCACAAGAATCGCGGATCAGGTGGATGAGCACCACGGTACCCGGGTCTCCGATCCGTACCGCTGGCTCGAGGATCTCGACTCCGACGAGACCCGGGCCTGGGTCGAGGCACAGAACCAGGTCACGTTCGGTTACCTCGAGTCCATCCCGGAACGCGAGCGAATCCGCCGGCGGCTGGAGAAGGTATGGGATTACGAGCGCTATGGCGTGCCGTTCCAGCGCGGCGGGCGCTACTTCTACATGCGCAACGACGGCCTCCAGAACCAGAACGTGCTCTACACTGCCGAGAGCCTGGAGACCGAACCGCGCGTCCTCATCGATCCGAACAAGCTCTCGAAGGACGGCACGGTTGCCCTGACCATGACAGCCGTGAGCCGAGATGGCCGGCACCTGGCCTACGGGCTCTCCAGCGCCGGCTCCGACTGGATGGAGTTCAAAGTGCGCGACACGGCGACGGGCGAGGATCTCTCTGATCACCTCAAGTGGATCAAGTTTTCCGGTGCGGCCTGGAGCGCCGACGGTTCAGGCTTCTACTACAGCCGTTACGACGAGCCCGATGCGGATTCCATGTACCAGGAAGCAAACTATTATCAGAAAATCTACTTCCACCGGATCGGTACCGCTCAGAGCGAAGACCCGTTGATCTACGACCGTACGGATGAGAAAGAGTGGGGCTTCGACAGCCATGTGACCGAAGACGGCCGGTATCTGATCCTGCACGTGTCTCAGGGAACGGATCCCAAGAACGGACTTTTTTACCGAGACCTGAAGAACAAGGGAGAGTTCGTCGAGCTGCTCGCCGACTTTGATGCCTCTTACAGCTTTCTGGGAAACGAGGGATCGCTTCTCTGGGTCCAGACCGATCTCGACGCGCCACGCCAGCGCATCATCGGAATTGATGTCCAACAGCCCGCACGAGATCACTGGATCGAGATCGTCCCGCAGACCGAAGCGACGCTGGAGGAGACCACGGTCATCGCCGATCGCTTCGTCGCTCTCTACCTCAAGGATGCCACGTCGGAGGTGCGGCTCCTCAGCCTGGACGGCCGCCTCGAGAAAACGCTAGAGCTTCCCGGCATCGGCACCGCCATGGGCTTTCCCGGCCGGCGCAGCGACCGGGAGACCTTTTACGCCTTCACCAGCTTCATATCACCGACCACTATCTATCGCTACGATTTCGAGAACGGCCGCAGCAGCGTGTTCCGCCGCCCGGAGGTTGCCTTCGACCCCGGCGTTTATGAAACCCGCCAGGTCTTCTATGTCAGCAGGGACGGCACCCGGGTGCCGATGTTTATCACCCACCGCAAGGGAATCGAGCTGGACGGCAAGAACCCGACCTATCTGTACGGATACGGGGGGTTCAATGTCTCCGAAACCCCGGCGTTTTCTATGTCCGTTCTCGTATGGCTCGAGATGGGAGGAGTCTTTGCGCTACCGAACCTGCGGGGCGGCGGAGAGTACGGCGAGACCTGGCACCAGGCCGGCATCAAGCTGAACAAGCAGAATGTTTTCGATGACTTTATCGCGGCCGCCGAATGGCTCATCGAGCACGGCTACACGTCCACACCGAAGCTCGCCATCGGCGGGGGAAGTAATGGAGGACTTCTGGTCGGAGCGTGCATGGCCCAGCGGCCGGATCTGTTCGGCGTGGCACTTCCCGCCGTCGGCGTGATGGACATGCTTCGCTATCACAAGTTCACGATCGGCTGGGCCTGGACGTCGGACTACGGATCCTCGGATGATCCTGAGGAGTTCAGGGCGCTCTACGCCTACTCACCGCTTCACAACCTGAAGCCGGGCACACACTATCCCGCTACCCTGGTCACCACCGCTGATCACGATGACCGCGTCGTGCCGGCCCACAGCTTCAAGTTCGCAGCCGCACTACAGGCGGCACACGCCGGCCCCTCGCCCACCCTGATCCGCATCGAGACAAAGGCCGGACACGGCGCCGGCAAGCCCACCGCCAAGGTCATCGAGGAGATCGCGGACCGCTGGGCCTTCGCGCTGCGGAACCTCGGGTTCGAGCTTCCCCCCTCCTTCGGTTGAGCACTCCACCCGGCCCGCCGACGGGGCCGCTTCTCCCGATGCTGCCCAGCGCGCAGCCGGCCACGACTCGTTTGAGTTGAAGAGAG
>CBEVTG010000472.1:0-2169 GCA_965552745.1 uncultured bacterium | reverse complement strand
GAAATCGCCCGGCATCACGGGTATGACCTCATCCCCTTCACCCTGCCCGAAGCCCGGGACAGCAGCCACGGAGTTCCGGAGACGTCTCGTGGCCAGCTAACCCATCTTCTTTCGAGCCTCCACGCCCATGGTTTCACGGAGGGAATCTGCACGGTCTTCGTCAAGAGCAACTTAAACCACCTGTTGATGAGCGGAAGTGATCGTAGCGTGCGACTGGTCAATCCACTGAGCGAAACAGGTGACGAGCTACGCTGCTCGCTTTTGCCAGGCCTCGTTGCCACCGCGCAGCGCAACATGAATCACGGTGCACCCGGCGTGGCCCTTTACGAAACAGGTGTGGTTTTCAGGACTTCCGGCAGGGACACCAAACCCGACGAGGAGAACCGGCTCGCTCTCGTAATGGCGGGCACACTGTCTCCAGGGAGCTGGGATCGACGCCCGAGCGACGCCGATCTGTTCGATGTGAAGGGCGCACTCGAGGATGGCCTCGAGCGCGCGGGTTGGCCCTCTCTCGACGTACAACCCGGCGAAGTATCCTGGCTGAGGCCCGGGCGTACCGCACAGCTTATGTGCGCTGAGCGGCCGATCGGATGGCTGGGTGCGCTTCACCCTGACACCGCGGCGGCTCTGGACGTCGATGCCGCAGTGATGACCGCCGAGATCTCCCTGACTGAACTGGAGCGCGTCCCTGCCTCTCCGCACCGCTACCGGACCATACCCCGTACCCCCTCTGTCACTCGGGATCTGGCCCTGGTAATGCCTCGGCAACAGGCATTCACCGAAGTTGCCGATGCCATCCGACAGTTCGATAGTCGCATCGTACGCGTGGAGCCGTTCGATCGGTATGAGTCGGAAAAACTTGGATCCGATAATATTAGCCTGGCTCTCCGGGTGACCTTCCATCACCCGGAACGGACCCTGGTGTCGGAAGAAGTCCAGGAACTGGAAGACCAAATCCTCTCGCAGCTGAGTGAGCGCTTTAAAATCCGGTTGCGGGGCACTTGATAAGGAGAGCTGACATTGAGTGCGCAGATGAACAACTTTACCCTGTTGGAGCAAAAGATCCGGAAAGTTACAGATCTGATTCAATCGTTGCAAAAAGAACGTTCGACTCTGGCGCAGAAACTCGAGAAATCTGCGACAGAGCTCGAGGCGCTCCATCATCGACAGCAGTCTGCAAAAGCTCATGAGGAGGAAAATCATCGCCTGCGCAGAGAAGTCCTGCGTTTCGAGACGGAACGTGAGGAGCTGCGCTCGCGTGTGCAACGGATGCTCGACATGGTCGGCGATCTGGAGGACTGAGCCGGATTGTGCCGGCAGATCCCGGGAGGACTGTGATGGATGATAGCTCCCAGCTCGTACAGGTGGAGATTTTTGGCCAGACCTATAGCCTTCGGGGGGCAGGAGATCCCGCCTACTTGCGGGAGCTGGCGGACTACCTGGATCTCAAGATGCGCGACATCTCGGAACACACGAGCACTGCCGATACGCTGAAGCTAGCCGTTCTGGCAGCCCTCAATGTCGTCGACGAGCTTTTCCAGCTGAGAAACGGCGCTGAAGGCTCTGCCGTCGATTGGTCGGGTAAAGCTGGAGAATTCGTAGAAATGCTGGATCGCTTCCTGAAGGAGGCGGAGCGCTGAGGAGAAGGACCGGGCCCAACTTCCTGCGTTGACCCGGTCAGGCGGGTGTACTAGCATAATTGAGGCTTCCCCTGTGTGGCTCGTGTTGGATTGTGTGATTTGAGCCAACAGATCATTGCAGGGGGAGGAGATGCCGTTCCGCGGTGAGCATGCCCCGCGCGTGGGGACGCCTGATGCGGAACCTGACCTCCCCACCTGGGAAACCGGGTTCAAATGATCCGGTCCTCACGGCCGCGCGGAGGAAGCCCTTTTACCTTCACCCGCCACGCGGTTCGTTCCTGAACCGCTGCCTGGCCGGTGTGATTGTGCACCGGCAGAACCCTCCCGCCACGCGCCTTCCGATTGTCGAGCGCCGGCGAACTGTCTGGAGGAAACTGTAATGGATCCCCTGATCTGGAGCCTGATTCTCCTGGTCGCGATCAGTGTCGGCGTGGGATTGGACCGTCTTCAGGTCTCGCGGCGCGACCGGCGGCGTGTGGATTCGGCCCTGGAGCGTTCCCGGCAGATTCTCGCGGATGCCGAGCGCGAG